>QHNB01000131.1 GCA_003217965.1 Verrucomicrobiota bacterium
TGATTCACGCTGCGACGCTTGATCACGCCCGGCGCGATCTTTTCCAACGGATAAAACTTATCGGTCTTGATGGGGCCTTTGTCATCGAGCGGTTGGCCAAGCGTGTTCACAACGCGGCCGAGGAGCGCTTTGCCAACCGGGACTTGAAGGAGCCTGCCCGTCGTCTTCGCTTCGTCGCCTTCGGAAAGTTTCGTCGTCTCGCCGAGCAAAATCGCGCCGACTTCGGTTTCTTCCAGATTCAGCGCGAGTCCGAAAACACCGTTCGGGAATTCGATCATCTCGTTGGGCATCACGTCGCTCAAACCTTCGATGCGCGCGACGCCGTCGCCGGTCTCGCGCACGACGCCGATGTTGCTCTTCGTGGTCGAGGTTTTCAGTCCCGCGATTTTGGTTTCAATTTCTTCAAGGATACTGCTCATGATTGCTGATCTGGTTGGTTGCCGATCTTTAAAGTTGTTGTTGCAAACGTTCCAATCGATTGCGCACTGTGCCGTCCCAAACGTCGCTCCCTACGCGCACCCGCATCCCGCCGAAAAGCGTCGGATCGACAACGAACTCAGCCGTCACATCTTCGCCGTACTTTTGTTTCAATCTCGCGACAATCTGCGACGAAGCCTGCGGGCTTAATTCCGTCGCGCTTTCGATTTTCGCATGGCGTTTTTCAATTTCCAGGCGAAGCAGCCGTTTGTAATTCTGCAGGATGTTGATGAAACGGCGCGGCTTTCTCGTGACAAGCGATTGGACGAGTGACGCGACCTTGCCGCCGTCGAGCTGGCCGTCGGTAAAGCTGGCGCGCAGCATTCCCCTCGAGACTTGACGAATTTCCTTGTTGACCTTCATGAAGCTACCTGGCGTGCGGCTTCCTCCTGCAACCGCTGCTGATCGTCCGCCGTGAGCACTTTGCCGGTGACTTTCGCGGTTGTATCGACAACAAGCCGCCCTAGCTCGCGCTTCAACCTCTCCATCGTGCGCTCGTGTTCGATCGCGCTGGCCTCCCGGGCTTTGGCTAGGATTTCTTCCGCCGCTGCAATTGCTTCCTGCTGTTTCCGCTCCGCCAGAATCCCGCTGCTGGTGCGTGCTTCGTCGATCATGCTTTGTGCCTCGGCATTCGCCTTCACTAGAATCTCGGCATGACGTTGCTCCGCTTCCGCCAGCTGTTGCTTGATCTTCTCCGCGTTTAATTGCGCCTGCGCGATCTGCTCACGACGCTGATGGAGCACAGCGAGGATCGGCTTGTAGGCGAAGCGGCGCAGGAGGAGCGCGACGATGATAAAGCTAATTACTTGCGACAAAAACATCCACGGATTCCATCCGAAGGTTTCCGCAGTTTCCCTGACGGAATCCAAAATGCCGCCGCTGGATTGCGCGAGAATCAAAATCGAAGGCATATCAATTAGACAAGGAGCACGGAACCGTTGCCAGCCGGCGCCCGCAATTTTTTTAGTGAGGCAGTAGGTAGAGGGCGTAGAAGACGATCGCTTCCGTGAACGCGATCGCCAGAATCGCTTGCACAAGAATCGGCGTGGCTGCGCCTGGGTTGCGCCCAACGGCCGACGCGGCACCGAGGCCAGTAAGACCGACGCCAATTCCCGCGCCCGCCGCGGCAAGTCCTACGTGAATGTTCCCGCTCATCTCTGCCAGTAATGGTAGTATCATATATTTTGCTTGGTTTGGTTTTCTCTCTGGCGACCTTCGCAGACTTGCCGCGCCCAGATCGCCCAGATTCTCAATGGTGCACCTCGTGTCCCGGTTGGTGTTGCGCAATCAATAAGGTGAAAACGGCCGTCAACAACATAAATACCATTGCCTGCACAAGTCCCACCAGCACCTCCATGAAGTAGAACGGAATTGGAAGCAGCCACGATAAGGCCGGCACCATGTTCGACATCGCTCCCAAAATACTCTCTCCCGCATAGACATTGCCAAAAAGCCGAAAGCTAAGCGAAATCGGACGGAACAAGATCGAAACAACCTCGAGCCATCCGACCATAAAGAAGATAACGACCATGACCACCTTCAGAAAACCCGACGTCTCGCCTTTTGGTCCAAAAATATGGAGTAGAAATCCGCCCACGCCGTTGGCTTGAATCGCCCAAATAATCCAAAGAACAAAAAACACCGCGGCCATGGCAAATGTCATGTTCAGATCGGCATTCGCCCCCCGCAGCAGCGGCCGATCCACATGAAATATGCCGGTTGTCGGGTCGCGATGTCCCCATCCGATAGTCCCGACTCCAGGAATCAATCCCACCCAGTTCGTAAACAAAATAAAGATGAAAATGGTGGCGAAAAACCAAAAGGTTTTCTTCACCAAATCGCGGCCGATAATGCTCTCGAGAAAATTGTAGAGGCTCTCCACCAGCCATTCCCAAAAATTCTGGGCTCCGCTCGGAACCGTTTTGATGTTACGGGTCGCCATTTGGGCGAAAAGAATCACGGCAATCGCGACAATCCATGAAACGAGCATCGAATTCGTCACCGTCAGCTTTCCAATTTGAAACAAGCCGGTCGCTTTAAGGGGCAGCGATTCTTCCGTTTCCGCCGCCATTAGAGCCGGCGCCAGAGTGAGACAGACGAAAACCGTCAGCGCAGTCAGCGCTGACTTCACTCCCAAAAAACAGCGGTGGCGTAACATGAAATTTCGCAAACGAAAACCCGATTTACCTGAGGCGGACCAGCCGTGATGGCCGCGCGTTCGACCCCTGGGCGCTTGCGGCGCTTACCAAACCCGCTTTTGCGTCGAAAACAAGTATTACTTCGCCACCGCTTCTTCGATCAACGAAGCCGGCATGTGGGCCCCGACCTTGCGCCTCGACAGCTCGGGTGTGGCGCGCTCCGCCACTATCGCCTCGTAGGTCCGCTCAAGATCATAGATCGTGCGATCCTGGTCGAAATTCTTCGCGACTGCCTCGCGCGCCGCATGACTGCAACCACGATAGAGCTCGGGTGAACTGGCCAACTTAATCATCGATCTACCGAGGCCTTCCCAGTCCTGCTCTTCGCTCAGATAACCGTTAATATTCTCTGTTACTGCCTCAGGAATTCCACCATGACGAGTCGCGATTACCGGCAAACCAGTGGCCATCGCTTCGAGAATCGAATTGGGAACCCCCTCCTGGTTTTCATCAGGCGGTGTCTCACTCGGATGAATGAAAAGGTGCGACTGATGATAGAGCCACCGCAAATCTTTCTGGCTGAGAAAACCGCAGAAGCGAACCCTGTCCGCAATGTTAAGACGCTCGGCCAGTGCCTCCAATTGAGGTTGGAGTGGACCTTTGCCCGCAATCACAAACTCCGCCTTCGGGAACTTAACGGCAAAGGTGGCAAAAGCCCGAATGGCCGAGGCCACGCCTTTCTTATCGATCAATCGACAAGCCTGCAGTACCCGCCATGAGCCATCTCGGGGAAACTCACGGCGAGTGAATGGAAATTCGGCCAGCGGAATACCCGTCCGATTAATTCGAATCTTTTGTGCAGGGCAACCAAATCGAATCAACCGGTCGGCCAACGAGCGCGATCGCGCCAGCACCATCGGAACCGAATCAAAGAGCACACGCAATTTCCCCGGATAATCGTCAATTTTTTGGTT
>QHNB01000245.1 GCA_003217965.1 Verrucomicrobiota bacterium
AAATTATTTCGACTCAGCGCTGGTGCGGTATTGTCCTCGTTCTGATCGGAGTTTTGACGGTCGCAAAACCAGTCGCGCGGATGGAGGAGAAATTGTGACTGTCATTTCTGCGCTCCTGATTTTTTTCGCGCTCGTGCTTTTCGTCGCCGGACAGCTTCTGTTGAAGCACGCCATGGAAAGCAAGCTTTACAGCACGCGCTTCAGCAAGTTTTTCACCGCTGGTCTGACAGCGATGACTGTTTCGTTTTTCATCACCCTTGGACTGCTGCAGCGATTCGATCTCAGCTACCTTTATCCGTTTCAGGGGTTAAGCGTTGTCATCATTAGCGTTCTCGCCGCCGCAATTTTGCGGGAAAAATTGACGCCCCGCCTCTTTTTCGGCGCAGCTTTGATCAGTGCCGGTGTGGTGCTCGTGTCATTGAGCTAGGGCAGGCCAGAGAGCCGCGAACGCAGCGTGATTGGCCGCCCGGATCGTTTCATCCGACGGAAAATCGATTTGGGGGTGATCCATTTCGGAAGCGAACCGCTGCTTCCGCCGCGCATAGGTGGGCCTTGAGTATGCTCCGCACATGTCGCCGGCGATGATTCCGCTGTGTTGTCGCAACGTTTCGAGACCCCATCGGACATCATCCAGTGTAAATCTTCCGCTCTCCCAATTCGTCCAGGCTATTTCGGGAGCGAGGCAATCAAGGTCGATCGTCACGTATAGGTTTGAGCCGCCTAGATTACGGGCAAACGCTTGAAAGCGTTCTCGCCAATCCGCGCGCAAGATCGCGCCGCGTCTTTTTCGATCCTTGAAAGGACGATCGTCTACCCAGGGGTGCACCTCGAGACTGCCGGTGCGCTCCGCCTTACGATTTCCAAATAGTTGATGTGGCCACCAACATTCGAAGTTGCCACAACCCCACACCGCTACGTGGCGTACGTGCGGCAATTCGAGAGCCCGATTGATCCAGCTGCCGCAGGACCATCGCGGCGGTCGCACGTCCCAATCGGGGTGGTTATCAAATGAAACCAGGGTGAGCGGTTCGCGAATACGACGCAACCAGAGTGCACTCAAGTGATGAAAATCGCCCGAACCGTAAAGCACAAATTTGCCGAGACGGGGCGTGACTTCGCGAAAGAAGCGTTCGGCCGTATGCGGTGAGACTGAAAAACGCAAGTGTGGCCCCCATTCCGTCGCATCGATCATTGGAAAATCGGCTCCCACGCCGCGCCAGGCGTGGTCGAGATCGAGATGGACCAGGTCTCGCGAATCGCTCACGGCGTCCGCCGCGAGCTAAAGCGTGAATCGTTGGCCCGGGCGATGCGCAGATTTTCTGCTGCATCGGCAAAGTCGGGTTTGATCCGTAGCGCTTCGTCAAATTGGATGATCGCTTGGGACGTGCGGCCCTGCCGCAGATAGACAAGCCCCAGTCCGTTTATGGCATCGACTCGATTCGGGGCTTGTTTGAGCGCAGCTTCGAACTCGGTCCGCGCTCCATCCAATTCGTCATGCGCAAGGAATGCGTTGGCCAACGCCAATCGTGCATCAAGGAAGTTGTTCTGCTTCTCCACCGCCCGACGTAAATCGGAGATAGCGTTGTCGAACATTCCTTTTTTAAAGGAGGCGAGACCGCGGCTGTATAGGGCCGGTGGGAAATTCGGATTGATTTCCAACGCAGCATTAAGTTGCGCGGCTGCCTCATTGCTTCGGCCAAGCCGGCTAAGAGTATACGAGTAATCGTAGCGAAGCTCGGCGTTCTTGGGATCAAGAGGAGTCGCCAGGTCATACTGTTCAGCGGCGGCATCGAACTTTGATTGGTTCTGCAACAGAAGAGCGAGTCCATAACGAGCGCCGGCGTGTTTCGGGTCGTAACCAAGCGCGATTTCAAATTCTCGCGCCGCGGCCGCGACCTGCCCATTTTTGCGGAGGCTGTTGGCATATTCGTAGTGCTGGCGCGCACCGACTGGAAGGTCGCGAACAATCCAGTCGCTTCGCTGTACGAGGGGAATCGAGCTATGCACCTGCCATAACCAGAGTGCCGTCAGGGGCAAAACGAATGCCGCTGCCCATTTCGCGCCGTGTAAAAGCCAACCGTGAAAAATTCCGCGCGGCAGAATTTCTGCCGTTCCGCCAGTCAATCCGAGCGACTGCCGGGTAGAACTTTCGCGCACCTTCCAGATAAAGCCGTCGTAATAGAAATGGAGCAGCGCCGAAGCGGAAACAACGCCGGTAAGAACGCGCTTGATTGTGTCGATTTGCAGCTGCGAATTAAAATAGGCGAGAGAGCCGTAGGCAAAAATCAGGCCGAGATAAAGACCGACGAGCGAGCCGCTGCGTCGAAAAACAAAACGCATAAATCCGCCGATATTCTGGTCTTTTTCGACCCGGTTGCGGTTGTAAATCCAAACCAGAGAGAGGTATTGCACGTCGTGAAAAACCTCAAACAGCGCAATACCGACGAGCAAATTGGAGACGCCGTTATTGCAATACCACCAAAAGCTGATGCTCGTGATCAGCAGCGCGAGTTTTACCGGGTTAGCTCTCTTGGCATGCTTCCAACCCCAAGCGAAATTGGCAAGGAACAGGATCGCAACCGCAATGGCGAGAAAAAGCAGAGCGCGCTGCGTGATTTGAAGAATCCACGGTTGAACGAAGGGCCCGCCACTGGCGTAAAACACGGCTAGAGTGTCCACCATGCGCTGGGAGGAGAGAACGACAGCGGTAGCGAACCAGATGGCGCAAAGGGCAAAATCGAGCCGGCGGGTTAACGCCGCAAAGGATCCCGTTTTTGCATCGTAAATTCGGCAGAATCCATAGGTCTGCATCATGCCGTGCCACACGCCCCAAAAGAAAACGACGAGGACGATCCCTTTCAGGTCCGACCAATAAAACGCGACGCAGGTCACGAGCAGAAACAGTGGGGCGAGGATAAATCGCCAGCGAAATCGCTCGAACAATGCGCGATCGCCATAGGCGCGGATCATACCGGGCAGGTGATGACCCATTGCCCCGAAAGCCGCCACAAAAAGGTAAATGTCTTGGGCGCTCCACCGCGCCTGAGCGAGAGCAAAGGCTGGCACCAACAGGAGGGGCGTGCCGACGTAAAGAATCAGATCACGCCAACTATTGAGAATCCAATAATTGCGCCGCGAGACTGCGGGCACCGGCGGCACGGTTTGTGGACGGGAAAATGCCGAGACGTATTGCAAAGCGGCTAATTATTTGCCCGGTCCGCCGGAAAATCAACGATGCGCGCAAGCAAGGCCGGTCGCCCGAAGCTATTGGACGGATGGTTACACCGCATAATTCCCATCAAAAAGTCGAGCGAGGCGACTTCTTCTGCCGCGTGCGCGACGCCTTTCGAGTCTTCGCCCGCAAGTCTTCCCAGGTGCTCGGCACGGCATGGGCATTCATCGGTGCCATCGTCATCATTGCGGTCTGGGGACTGACCGGGCCGACGTTTCATTTTTCGGACACATGGCAGCTCATCATCAATACTGGCACCACTA
>QHNB01000014.1 GCA_003217965.1 Verrucomicrobiota bacterium
CATTGTCAGGATTACGATCTGGTCGGCAATGGTGTCGTGAACGAAGGCTATTGGAGCACGCTCCTGGGATTGCCAGGCTGGCCCGCCGCCGGAGAGGAGGCGATGGTGATGCGCAATGTTTTGCTGGCCGAACTCTGTGACCACCCCATTCATTGTCAGCACATCAGCTCGGCCGGAAGCGTGCGACTCATTCGCGAGGCGCGTGTTCGAGGCGTGAAAATTAGCGGTGAAGTTTGCCCGCATCACATCGCGCTGACCGATGACGCGATTCAAAATTTCGAGACAAATTTCAAAATGAATTCGCCGCTGCGTAGCAAAGGAGATGTCGACGCCATCATTCAGGGGATTGCAGACGGTACTCTTACAATTTTAGCAAGTGATCATGCCCCGCATGCGCAGTTCGAAAAAGAAGTGGAGTTCGACGCCGCGCCGTTCGGAATTGTCGGCTTGGAAACGGAACTGGGACTATTTCTGGATCTCTTGATGCACAAAAAGCGGGCGATCACGATTAATCGCCTGGTCGAGATGTACACGGTGGAACCGGCCAAGTTGCTCAAGATTGAAGCGGGAACCTTATCCCCTGGCGGGCGCGGGGACGTCACCATTATTGATGCCAATCTCGATTGGACAGTGAACACGCGTGAATTCGAATCCCTGTCGCAAAACACGCCTTTCGGCGGATGGAAGCTAAGAGGACGAGCCGTGCGAACGATCGTAAACGGCGAGACCGTTTGGGAATTAAGCCAGACCAAGCGACAGTCGAAGGTCGTCGCTACCGCTTAACTATAGCCGCCGCTAATATAGTTCTCGAGATGGGCAATCGCAGCACTCTGGCACGAGATGACGTATTTCACTAGATCGCCGATCGAAATAATTCCGACGAGTTTGCCATTTTCCACCACAGGTAAATGGCGGATGCGCTTATCCGTCATCATCCGCAAACAGTTCTCCACCGGCTCGGTCGGACTCGTTATGCTAAGATCGGTCGACATGATCTCCTCGACCAGGGTCTCGCGGGAGCGTTTGCCGCGCAGGAAAATTTTACGCGTGTAGTCGCGTTCGGAGATAATTCCGACCAATCGATCGTCACCAACCACGAGCACTGCGCCGACATTTTTCGCCTCCATCATTTCGATTGCCTCCGCTACGGTCGCATTGGGAGCAATGGAAAAGATGGCGGAACCCTTCTGGGCAAGAATCGCGCTAATCGTTCCGCTTACATCCATCGTTAAAACGGCCCCTGGTCTTTGGTAGGCCGACTATCGAGGGTAGGGCGCACCCGAAAAAGGTGCAATGATTTTCGCCTAGGCAGCGATGGCGGCACGAGTGGCATCGAGGCGGAATTTGTCGGCAATCAAATCGCGAAGATGCTGCCCGATCAATGAATTCGATAATCGCCCAATCACTTCATCGAGAAATCCGGCGACGATCAGTTGCTTGGCAATAATCTCCGGAATCCCCCGGGAGAGCAGATAAAACATCTCTTCTTCGTCAACCTGACCAGAGGTAGCGCCATGACTGCATTTCACGTTATCAGCGAGGATTTCGAGGCCGGGCATCGAGTTCGCTTCCGCGTCATCGCTCAACAGGAGGTTACGCACTTTCTGGTAGGCGTCGGTGAAATGGGCATGCCGCTCGACCCGGATGAGACCTCCGAAAATCGTGCGGGAGCGATCGCTTAACGCATTCTTGTAGAGCAGATCGCTCGTCGTATGTGGCGAACGATGATCCTGCAAGGTGCGGGCATCGAATTCCTGCTTGTGGTGGGCGACCGAAAGTGCGAGCAAATCGCTCCGCGCGCCTTCGCCAACGAGTCGGCTCAGACTTTCAAAGCGCGAATAGGCACCGCCGAGATGGAGATTCAGACTCATCGCCGAGGCGTCCCGCTCCACCGTAGTGGCGTTGATTTGCAGGGCAACGACGTTTTCATTCCAGCGTTGCGTACAGACGTATTTCACCGTCGCCCCGTGGCCCGCGATGAGATCGTTTACCCCACAGGCAAATCCGTGCCGGGTTTTCTCAACCGAACGGAAATGTTCGATCACCGTAACTTTCGACGTCTCGTCGGCGACCAGCAGCAAGTGAGGAAACACGGCGACGTTTTCGTCCGCCAGCCAATGGAAAATTTCGATCGGCAAATCGAGTTCGACGCCGCGGGGAACATAAACAAATGCTCCGGCCCGGACATGGGCGCGGTGTAGTGCCGCGAATTTAGCCGAGCCAAGTGCGGCCGGCTGGGTCATGAAGTATCTGCGCACGAGTCCTTCATGCTCAGTCAGCGCTCGTTCCAGCGGCTGAAAAATAACGCCGCTCTTGCGCAACGATTCAGGGAGTACGTCGCGTTCGAGGAAGTGATCGTTTGCGAAGATGAGCCGGCCCGATTTGCCGTCCAGAGCGACCGACTGTTCTAGAATTTGGGCGCGATCGTGATCGGACGGCAGATTGCCCGATTGATAGGACGCCAGATTCAGCACATCGACATTGGAAAAACGCCACGGCTGATCTTTGCGTGTCGGATTAGGAAGCAATGAGAAGTCCTGCCAACCTTGCTCGCGTTGTTGCCGGAACCAGGTTGGTTGATCCGGCGTGTCCTCCGCCGGTCCAGATAGAATGGTGCGCGTGGTGGGTTGTGCTTCGGATGCCTCCGATTCCTTCACGTGCTCAAGGACAGCAGTGTTGTCGCTCATTTTACCAGACAGAAACGGCGGTCGTCTGACCGCCGTCGGCAAACAGTACTCGGCACGCCTTATCCGACCGAGCCTTCCATCTCAAGTTCGATCAGTCGCTTTAGCTCAACTGAATATTCCATCGGAAACTGGCGGACCAGGTCATTAACGAATCCGTTCACGCTCAAGCTCATGGCCTGTCCTTCGCTCAAGCCACGCTGCTGCATGTAAAAAATCTGTTCTGCGCTCACCTGGCTGACGCTCGCCTCATGCTGAACCGAATTGCCGGTGCCGCGAACGGTTATCGCCGGATAAGTATCGGTGCGGCTGGTGGCATTAATGAGGAGGGCGTCGCATTCGGTGTTATTTTTGCAGTGCTTGAGATGCTTCGGCACGTGCACGAGCCCGCGGTAAGTGGCACGGCCGGTGCCGATCGAGATCGATTTGGAAATGATGTTGCTGGTGGTTTCGTCTGCCCCGTGGATCATCTTGGCGCCAGTATCCTGGTGCTGACCGTTCCCGGCCAACGCGATCGAAAGCACCTCGCCCCGAGATTTGCGCCCTTTTAAAACAACTCCGGGATATTTCATGGTTAGGCGCGAACCAATATTGCAGTCGATCCATTTAATCTCGGCTTCTTCGTGGGCGAGTCCGCGTTTGGTGACGAGGTTGAAAACGTTGGCCGACCAGTTCTGGACCGTGATGTACTGAATCTTCGCGCCCCTGAGCGCCACCAGCTCAACTACGGCGCTGTGCAAGGTCGCGGTATTGAACTTTGGCGCGGTGCAGCCTTCCATGTAAGTCACTTCCGCGCCTTCATCGACAATGATGAGGGTGCGCTCAAATTGCCCGAAATTTTCGGCATTGATCCGGAAGTAGGCCTGAAGCGGGTGTTTCACTTTTACTCCGGGCGGAACGTAGATGAATGAGCCCCCGCTGAAGACGGCAGAATTTAATGCGCTGAATTTGTTGTCGCCCGTCGGAATCACTTTGCCGAACCATTTCCGGAAAATCTCCGGGTGATTCTTTAGACCTTCAGTCGAGCCGACGAAAATGACGCCTTGCTCGCCGACCGCCTTTTTGATGTTTGAGTAAACAGCTTCGCTGTCGAACTGCGCTTCGACCCCGGCGAGAAACTTGCGCTCCTGTTCCGGAATTCCGAGCCTCTCGAAAGTGCGCTTGATATCCTCCGGCACGTCCTCCCAGTTGCGTTTCGTCGGCGTGCCCTGGGCGAGATAGTAGCGGATATTATCAAAGACGATGGCATCGAGGTCTTTGCTGGCCCAATGGGTCGGCATCGGTTTGCTCAGAAAAGTCTTGAGCGCGTTCAGCCGGAATTGACGGACCCAATCCGGATCCTGTTTGACATCTGAAATGTAATTTACTACCCGATCGCTCAGGCCGACGCCGGCATCGTGGCCGTAGTGAACGTCGTAGTGAAAATCTCCGATACTTCGGTCGATATCGACCGCTGATGTTTCAGTTTGTGTAGCCATATCCTTTAAACGAGCACCGGTTCCTCCGCGTGATCGCGGATCCAATCGTAGCCCTTCTCCTCCAGTTCGAGTGCCAGTTCCTTATCGCCGCTGCGGACGATACGGCCTTGCACCATAACATGCACAAAATCTGGGATAATATAATTCAATAGCCGTTGATAATGTGTAATGACCAAAACGCCCAGATTGGGGCTCCGTAATGAGTTCACCCCATGCGCCACGATTTTCAGGGCGTCGATGTCCAGCCCGCTATCGGTCTCGTCAAGAATGGCAAAGCGCGGTTCGAGCATTGCCATCTGTAAAATTTCGGAGCGTTTCTTTTCGCCACCGGAAAATCCTTCATTGACTGAGCGTGAGGTGAACGACCGGTCGATATCGAGCAGGTCCATTTTTTCGTAAAGCTTGGCGTAGTAATCGGTAGCCTCCAATTCCTCTCCTTCGGGCGAACGCGACTGTGCCGCCGCGCGCAGAAAATCAGCAATCGTAACGCCAGGAATTTCACTCGGATACTGAAAGGCAAGAAACAAACCTCTTCGCGCACGCTCGTCCGGCCCAAGCTCGAGGAGGTTTTCGCCGTCCATCAGCACTCCTCCGCCCGTAACCCGATAGTCTGGCTGGCCGGCAATCGCCTTCGCCAGCGTGCTTTTACCCGAGCCGTTTGGACCCATGATCGCATGCACCTCGCCTGTCCGAACGGTCAGGCTGAGATCGCGAATGATCTCACTCTCGCCAATCGCAACGCGCAAATTGTTGATCTCCAGTTGCTGCATGAAAGGGACTTACAAATATATCCAAAATTGGCAACTTGGCGAGGAACTGAATGACGATTTTACCCTCGCCCCAACCGGCTAGATTTGCGGCGATGGCGCGGGGCTCGATCAAACAGCGTTGGAATGGCTGGCAGTCGCAGCCGGTATGGCAATTGTGCTGCTCTTCCCGCGATCGCTCTGCTATGGCAGGTCTGCGGGATGCCCCGCTATCTCTTCGATGGCAAGAGGCCGGTCCGTCGCCCTGGCGACATATTGACGTGGCTTTCGGGCGGATTTGACTGAGCGAGAGTGGCGAGCGGTAGCGCGGCGAGCTTACATTCTCCACCAAGACGAACGGTCGGAAGCTGTGCATCTTTAAATCGAGCAGCCACAATTCTATAAATCGCGATTTCGCTTGGGCTTAGATAGGGCTGACCTGGCTTCGTAGTGAGGCTGATAGGCACTGCGAATGCTGCTAGGGCGGAGGGCTGGCGCGCTAAACAAGGCCCCTTACTCGATCATGAACGAACAACACGAAAACCCCGCTGCCGGCGATATACCCATTACGCCTCGGGTCGCGAGCGAATTAAACAATCTGATCCAGATCATCTCAGGCACGAGCGATCTGATTGAAAATATTTGGGAGGGAACTGAAGGGTCGGAAAAATATTTTGCAATGTTGCGTGCCAGTATCCTGCGCGCTGAGCAGGTGACGGCGCAATTGGTGGCACAAGCCGGCGGAGCAAACGGTAAGGTGATTTTTCGTCCCGATCTTCAAAGAACTGCTAAACCGGCCGTATCGGCATCGAGACCGCCGCAACCCCCGTGCATCCTTGTCGTCGACGACGAGCAGATGGTGCTGTCGCTTTTCCGCCGTGTCCTGGCCGAGGGAGGCTATGAGCTTGTCTGTGCGCAGTCCGGCTTTGAATGCCTCGACCTGTTTAGGCGCAACCCGGAAGCTTACGACCTCGTTTTACTCGATCTGGCGATGCCATTCATGGATGGTGAGGAGACATTTGAACGATTGCGGCGCATTTCAGCCACGATCGATGTCATTCTGACGACGGGCTTTTGCGAGGAGTGGCGCCTGGAGCGGATGATGAAAGCCGGTTTGAGCGGCTATCTACGCAAGCCGTTACGCAACGAAGAAATTCTCCGCTTAGTCGCATCAATCATTGCACGGACGAGAGCCAAGCAATCGATTCGCCCCCGCGACGGCATTGCGGCTGCTGTGCAGGACGCATGAGCTCCGGCTTGAGCGCGAAGGTATTCGATCAGCTTTCGCACAATCGGCTTTTTGAGGGACTCGAGCCCGATTTGCTGAAACAAATTCGAAAACAGGTCGACGTTCTCCAATTTAAGAGCGGCGAAGTCGTATTCCACGAAGGTGATCCCGGTGATTCCTTGTACTTAGTCGGCGAAGGCTCGGTGAAGATTTCCAAAGAAGATCGCGCGGGCCGGGAACAAGTTCTAGATTATATTAAACCGGGCAATTTTTTCGGTGAGATGGCCTTGCTCGAGGGCAAGCCGCGCTCAGCCATGGCCACGGCAGCGGAGCCGACCCTGCTCGGTGCCGTCAAAGAAGAGACATTTCAGCATCTTCTTGAGCTCGCACCCAGCCGCTTGCATATGAATTTCTTGCGCTCGATTAGCGAGCGCCTGCGCAGTGTGAACTCGCGTTTCATCAACGAGGTGATGTTGAAGGAGCGACTAAGCCTGGTTGGCTCAATGGCAAGTTCGATCATTCAGGATCTGAAGAATCCCATCTGCATTGTGCGTTGCTGCTCAGATTTGATCGCGAGCGAAACCAATGACCCGCATCTGCGAGAGCTCACCAGTATGCTCGATGGCGCCGTTGATGGCATGTTGGCGACGACGCACGAACTGCTCGACTACGCTCGCGGTTCAACTCAACTTCACAAACAGCCCATTTCTATCTGGGGCATACTCGACGAGCTCAATCAGCAATCGCTTCGGTTGTTGCCCGGCAAAAACATCCAATTCGTCAAGCACATCCGCTATGAGGGAAATGTCGAGATCGACCGCGCCCGCTTCATTCGGGTGTTATCGAATTTGATTAAGAATTCGCGTGAAGCCATGCCCGGAGGCGGCATCCTGACGTTGACGACCGACCTTATTCAAGATCAGGTGGCAATCCGGATTTCGGATACCGGTTTGGGTATCCCCCGGGAAGTTTTACCGAAGTTATTCGAGCCATTCGTCACGCATGGAAAACCAAACAGCACCGGTCTCGGCCTGGCGATCGCAAAATCAGTGGTGGAGGCGCATGGCGGAAAAATTTCGATCTCCAGCGTAAACGGCAACGGCACGACCGTGGATATTCGTTTGCCGAAGCCAGTGGAATAGCCTGCGCTGCGTCGACGACAGGCAATTTGCAAATTGCGCTCCGCGATTTGCAAATTAACTGTAGACCGGGTTAATCGCAGCCGAATCGATTTGCTATCTCCAATCGCAAATCTGATGCACGAGTACCCCGTGGTGTAACGGTAACACAGCGCCCTTTGGAGGCGTTATTCTTGGTTCGAATCCAAGCGGGGTAGCCAATTCGCGAAATCAACGCAGCAGGCGCATCATTGCTTTGACCATCGGCACCATCGGCCAAGCCGATATTGCGGAGATGATGCCGAAGATTACCACCTCGGTCCAAAAACTCCGCAGCATTTCCTCGTGAACGAGTCGCTCGCTTAACTTTCGAAAGGCCCGGAGAGCGCTGCCCGACTCTTGTAATCAAATCTTGCGATTATTGCGCCTTGCGATGTGATGGTGGGCGGAAGCAAAACGACGAATGCGTCCGACGCTTTCGGCGGACCATGACAATGTCTGGATTCATGTGATTGCGGCTAAGCTTTGACGGCAATCGGGTGGCGTCATGTGACGAACTGTAATTTTGCGGTGACGAACAGGTAACAGAACGCCAATGTCGCCCTTATCGCGGTCACCCATCAGCCCGGGTTAGATTTTAAGAGGGTTCGAAAAGTAATGAATGATTTCGAAGCCGGAATGGTCTAAATCTTGCCGGGTTCGCTGAATCACATTCTGCCCCGGGGATGTCATTTCGGGCGATGCCCAGACATGATGGGATCAACAACTTTCTCCAAGCATTACTGCGTCTGTATTCGAGAAGATGGAACGCCGCGTGAGCTCACGCGGCTCGGCTCCGTGGTCACTTACAAAGCGATCGATTACCGCTCTGGTCACCCCGTAGCTTTGCAGGTCATTCCGCTCACCAGTGTCGATCAAGCAGCTCGCGAACAATTTGAGGAGCAAGCACGCGCGGCACAAAAGCTCGATCACATTAACATTGCCAAGATTTTCGACGTCCGGATTGAGGACGAGCACATTGTTTTTGTAACCGAATATTTGCAAGGTGAAACGGCGGACGCCTGGATTGTCGCGCATGGGACGATGGCGCCGGATGCGGTCGTGCGGATCGGGCTGCAAGTGGTCAGCGCACTCGCGGCCGCCATGTTTCACGAGCTGACCCATCGTTCGATCCAGCCATCCAATCTGATGATTGTCCCGGGGACAAACCCAGAAGGCGAATGGCCTTTCGTCAAATTACTTAATTTCGGGTTGGCCGGTTTGAAGCTCTATTCGGAAGAAAACGAGCCACGGGAGCTTGTTCCAACGATCGCACCGCAATTCGCCAGTCCAGAGCAACTACAGGATGGGACAGTTGATTTTCGCTCTGAGATTTTCTCGCTTGGCGCGACCATGTGCTTTTTGCTAACCGGCGCGGTTCCTCTCGCTGGCATTCCTAATGAAAGCGGTGTGGCCGAACGCGAGTTGCCTTCCGTCGGAAAGATCCCGCGCGCGATTCGTAAGGTCTTGAGGCGAATGCTACGGCATAATCCGGACGAACGGCCTCAGGATCCGGTAGTCTTTGCGGAAGAGTTGCACAAGTGCCTGCAAAAGGTCGAATCTCGCCACCCCGCGCGGCACTTCGGCGGGCCACTAGTGGCTCAACTTCCGTCGGAAGTTGAGCGCCCGAGGCATCGCGCAGCGGCGATCGGCCTCGCCGTTGCGGCATTACTGCTCGCGCTCGGCGCGACGACGGCCGTGTTGATTCCAACCCGTTTGCGATCACTTCTTGGTCGCCAGCGTGATCTCTCAACGATTGGCGTTCCGGTCGGAGTGCCTGATTCGACCTCTCCGGCAGCTGTGCAAACGCCTCCCACGATAGCGGCTGCGCGAGGTGCTGCTACTGCGGCGTCTGCGCTCCCGAGCACAAATCAGCCGGCGTCGAGCCCGGTGCCGGAGAGCAATTCACGAGTGATCACGGCAGATCAAAATCGACCGCCTTCGCCGGTAGTCGCGGCGCCCGAGCAAAACCCGCCCGCTATCGCGCAACAGCCTCCATTTTCAGCCGCTCCCGCGCGACCGACTCCGCTGACCGGAAAGGCGGAGATAAAAAACACCCCGCCGCAAATTGTGGCCAACAATCGTGTGATGGAACCCCCACCGCCGGCCGAGGGGCCGGATGTCCCGCAGCCGTCTGCGACGAACAAGCCGACTGATGAGGAAGAGAGCCGAAGCAAATCCGAGAAGACTCAGATCCGAACGCCGCAAGATGTGTGGAACAACTTACATGCTAACGCTGACCGAGCGGTGGCTGCTCCTTCTCCAGGACCAACGGCAAAACCGATGCATGAAGCCAAGGCCACCGCTGCAAAGCGAAGCAGCGGTACATCGCGGCGGCAGGGCGCATCCGCTGGTCGCCGGCCGTCGACTCCGCCGATGCGGGTCGGGTCGATGCGCGCGGAATTTGTCGGAGTGACGCAGGACGGAAACTGGATTCTGCAGCTGCCGAATGGCAGGACTATCGTGACGCCGCCGGTGCCCAATCCTGATGAGGCTCCGATTGAGAAGCATCGCCGCGTCCGTCGGGTAGTGGTTCCTCCTCGCGAAGTTCCTTTTGACCAGCGTCCCCCAGTGGTAGTGCTGCCGCCCGATACCTAACGAGCAGCCGGACTTTGATTTGACTCCTCCGACTGTCATTCACCTGACTCTCAGTCGCTTTTGTCTGGATTGACCTTCGGCAGATTCTGTTCCTTATGCTCGCTCAGTGACCCGGTAAACGC
Organism: Verrucomicrobiota bacterium; assembly: GCA_003217965.1. Lineage (GTDB taxonomy): Bacteria > Verrucomicrobiota > Verrucomicrobiia > Chthoniobacterales > UBA10450 > AV69. The sequence continues at coordinate 10,014 of QHNB01000014.1, forward strand.
TTGGATAAACGCATTTCGAAAGACGTTCAGGATCGTTGTCATCACTGCTGCCTTGGGATCGTCAAAACTTCCTGAAATCGGAGCGCGCGTCCCGAAGCGGTCTTTTGGCTGATTACGTATGATGCGGGTGAGACCTCCGACGATTCCGTGCCAGACAAAATCGATGGGATTGTCAGAATCGTGAGCAGGATTGAAAATGGACATGCGATCGAATACCGGCTCGACATAACCGGTAAAGCTCCCATTTTTCGAAGTCAGCTCGCTCGCGATGCGGAGTGTTCCGCCTTCAAAAGTAATTGCGGCGTAGGCTCTTGCGAAATCGTTTAGCCTTACCAGCGGAATATCCCGAGCTTCGCCGCGATAAGTAAATG
>QHNB01000101.1 GCA_003217965.1 Verrucomicrobiota bacterium
CATTCAGCCAGTAGCGCTGGAACTGGTTCCGTCACGTATCCGTTTTCCCCATCAATGACGAATTCCAAAGGCCCACCCGAATCGGTATGTGTAATTACCGGCTTCCCTGCGCTGAAAGCCTCAAGCGTGACATAGCCGTAGTCTTCATCACGAACTCCGTAATATACGGCCAGACAATTAGCGTATAGCGTCCTTTTCTGATCATCGCTCACATAGCCCAATATTTCCACTCGCCGCGAAAGGCCCAGTTGTTCGATCCGTATGCGCAGATTTTCTGCATAAGCAGAATCTGTTTGGCCGGAGAATACAGCCTTTAACGGCTCTGGAATCGCTCCCAGCGCCTCAATCATGAGATGCTGTCGCTTGATTGAATCGATCCGCCCCGGACAGAACACGTATCTTTCGAACGTGCCTGAATAAAAATCGTTGTCTGTCAGCGGCGGATAGAGGGGGATCGAACTTAAGCCATTATACTTTTGCAGTCGCCGCGACACATTTTGCGAAATCGTGAAAATTGCGGCCGTTTTTGCCAGGTAATAGTTATCCCATCGCCGTATCTCAGCAGCTATTGTACGTGCGTCAGGGGTCTGCCAGAGATCGCTGTAAGGCGTCCCATAAAGGTCGTATGCCTGCCGATGTTGGTGCAGCAACCAGCACACGTTCTTGGGATGAGCAATGAAATAGGCCGGGAATTTCAGGCTTATGACGCGGTCAATCCTCGTGCCATTAACCTCGGTAACATCGACCAACCGAGACATCAACATGCACTGCAACAAATGCGAAGGTGGATACCATTTGAACGGTATTGTGATTACATCCGTATCGTAGCCACGCTGCAGGAACGCGGCTCGTAGGGCAGTCGCAAGCGCTTCCGCTCCGCCGCTAACGAAAGGCACTTGCGCATTCAAAATACCTATCTTCATCGGCCTAACGGATGAAATCGTAGACCCGCCCCAGAAATGCGTTCTCGATCGACTCGTCGGAGAAGCGACTCCTCACGTTTCGGTATCCTGCCTCCACGATGTGCCGGCGGATTCTTGGCTCATCGAGAAGCTCATTGATTAACGCAGCATACACAAAATAGTCGAGCTCTTCCTGTGGGAGCGGCAAAACAAACTGCTCTTCGCCGGCCGTCTGCGCAACGGCACTTGTAGCTGCTGCAAGAACGGGTAAGCCAGCCGCTTGAGCCTCGACTATAGGGACGCAAAAGCCCTCGTGCTCACTGCAGCAGAGGTAAATGTGCGAGCTTCGATAGAAATCTCGGATCAGCTCGTCGGATGGGCTCATTACAAAGTCCACGTGGTCTGCTATGCCCAAATTAGCGGTCAGTTCTTGTATCTCGCGATAGTAGTTTGCAAATTCTGCGTCGTGCTGGCCTATAATCAAGACTTCGAAGTCACGGCGGAAAGCCCTCAAGAACGCTGCCGCAGTTCGCAAAAGGTGAAGGTGTCCTTTGTTTGGAACTAATCGGCCGACACATCCCCATGTCGCCTTTGGGGCCGTATAATCCGCAATGTGCGTAGTCCGAAGCAGGCGCTCAGATCGATTGAATGGTGGAACGACGAAAACATGAGCGAGGTCGGCGCCTGCTTGAACAAGATCTGCCTTGTTATATTCAGAATCCGCCAACCAGATATGTTTGGCTTTTAGCTGAACAAGGCACTCTGTTTGCCGTGCTCCAGCGGCACAAATATTTGCGTATCGTTCACTATAAGGGCGAAAGAAGGCGCCCGGTGTTATATTGTGATACTTAAAGATTATTGGGCACCGCGCCCCCTCCACGATTTTCTGGCCAGACCGCCAGAAAAGACTGTGATGGTAGACGATCAGGTCAAAGTCGTTTAGCGTCGTTTCTTCCGGCGAGATTGTCCGGATCGCTTCGATTTGGCTCTTCCACTCACATATGACCGTAGGATAGAAGCCGCATTGTTCGAGCAAGCGATACATGCCGGCGATGTCGTTGCCGATCGCATCGCCTCCGGCGAAGCCTTGATGGCAAATAGCGACGTTCAATGGACTCCTTCCTCTCGAGAGAGAACAAATGCTGTTACTTGTGCGCGATTGCGCAGTAATCTTGGTCGCCAAAAAACATCCGATTGATAAACTCCTCGAGTTTGGGACACTCCTTGTCAAAATCGACAGGGGCATCGGGCTGGAGGCTGCGGATCTCTACCTTTTTAAAACCAGCAAGGATGAGAGAGAATTCCAGCAGGGGTTTGGGCAGAGGCCGGACGTGGGTTGGATCAAGATAAAAGCGATTACTTCCGACCAGTAGATTGTCTGGGTTAGGCGTCTCGAAAATGGCGATGCCACCGGCTTGCAGCACGCGAAACACCTCTTTCACGAGGTCGAGCAGAATAATGGGCGGCAAATGCTCGAGGAGATGGAACGCAGTCACGGCACCGTATACTCCGTCCTTTTGCTCTCCCAGAAAGCTGAGCACGTCTTTTTCGATGGCAGGCAACTGGCGCTCTTGGCACTGCGCAACCATGATGGCGTTCGAGTCGACGCCCGCACAAGAAAAGCCATTTTCCTGCAGCAACTCCAACCATTCGCCCCTCCCGCATCCCAAGTCGAGGATTGCCTTATCTTCACCACTGCATTCCAGAAAACGCAGATACGGCAAGTATACTTGCTGCCGATCCTTGACCAATTGTCGGTCACCGCGAAAACGATTTTCAAAGGCAACATAGAATGCATCCAAATTATGTTGCCCCTGGCTCACTGCAGCCGGAACCTCGGATTCTTTGCCTTTCTCGAACGTTTGGAGTTGGAGGAGCTTTCGGTTCAAAAGATAAAGTTCCGACTTAAGGAACGATCCTTCTGCTACTATCCGCTCATCGAGCCGGGCACCTAGCCGCCGCGCCTCAT
>QHNB01000015.1 GCA_003217965.1 Verrucomicrobiota bacterium
TTAAGGATTTTCATATTGTCTAAAATGCGGGACGTCGTGCGGCGCTTGGCCGCCAACATCAAACCTCGAACGTCCAACATGCCGATCCAGCATTAAACGGGCGAGACCTGTTATCTGCCTTTTTTCTATTTGGCCTGGTGAAGCCCCGCTCGATAGAAAGCGAATTAGTAATAATTTCATTTTCGATACCGCAACCGCCGCCACCTTCCTGGTGAAAACAAAGCTAAGCAGAGAGGAATACATAAAAACCGTCTCCGAAGTTGATACGCACTTTGAGAAGCGACGTTTGGCAAAATATTTCGGACTATCGTCCTTGTTAAGATTCGCATCCGGCAACGACAATTTTAAGCCCTCTTCTAACGACGGTTCGCCGGGAAAGTGCTGATAGCTACGCTTGTGGGCTCTGCTTACGCGCGGCCCTTTATGCAACTAGTAGTCTATTGGTAATGCTCGGTTTGTTGAGCGTGGATCACGCCCAGCTATTTGCCGAGTGGCGTAGTGATCTGAGTACCAGGCGGCGGATTGAATTCGAAAATGCTCGCGGCCAGCAGCGCGTGATCGTGATTGGTGTAAGTGGTCACGATCTGGTCGCCATTAGGCTGGAGCATGTTAGTGCGAATTACGTGCAGATTCGGATCCAGCGTGATTTCGAGGCGTTGCAGCAAGCGCCGAAGCGAGGGTACCCGTGGCTGGAGTTCGAGCACGATGTGGTCGCCCTCTTTTGTTCCTGTAACGCGATAGTTCGCCTCTAGATTCTGCAAGCTCAGGCCGGCGGTTAAAGCGGTAATGCCAGCGTCCAAGGGGGAGCGTTTGGCCAGAGAATAATGCTCAGCCGATTTGAACTTCGGATAATAAATCCACAACTGCTGCCCATCACTCACCGTGATGCTCGGAGCGTTTCCTTTGATTTCACGGCGAAATTTATTTGGCGCCTCGAACCAAACCTTCCCGCTGCTCGCAATCGGCTCGTCCAGTAAATGAACCTTGCGTTCCTCTTGGAAATCGGCCTGTAGGTTCGGTGTTGTCGCCCTTCGATCCCGAATCCGGCCAAGCAGGCTTTTGACGTCGGCTGAGGAAAGCGGTTCTGCTCGCACGCCCATGACCGTTAACGCCATCAAAAATGTACAGGCAAAAGATTTAGACATGTTCGTGTTGAAGTTCTGGTTTGCCTAAACCTTCGTCGGAGAGCTTCGGTTCAGCCGCCACCGCGGCCGGTAAAGTGAAGAAGATGGTCGCGCCCAAACTCCAAAACAAACCGAGAGCGCAGGCAATTCCAAGCCCACTCAGTGTAGGGTTGTGGGCCCAACCAAGTGAGCCGAATCCGGCGATGGCAGTTAGACCGGCAAGCACGACCGGTTTAATCACCCCCGCCAGATCCCGCGCGATATCGGTGCTGCGTTGCCAGACCAGCAAAACGTAAATGCCGTAATCAACTCCAATCGCCAGAACAAGACGAAAGGCAAGCACGTTCAACAGGTTCAACGGCACCTGCAGCAACTTCATCGACGCGATCATTGCCGCGATCGCAAGCGCGAGCGTAACGACTTGGATTAGCCATAAACGCAGATCGCGATAGAGGAGCGCGAGAAGTGAAGCATCGAAGATCGCCATTAGCGCGCTGATAAAGAGCAGCTGTCGATGGGACCAGGGAACGAGATCAGTTAAGGTGTAGCTCCAGCCAGAAAGGGTGATTGGAATACCTGCTACCGGCAGATCCCGAGCCAGGGCATTCTTTTGTTGCTGCGTCGAGACAGGCTGGTTCGTCGTGACGAAGCCTGCCGTCAGCAGTGGGTCGTGTCCGAAATAACGATCGATCAGGAACCACCAGGCCGAGCTTTGCGGAAGCTCGCCCCGCCACGGCTTGATTTGATAATCTTGCGCAGCCGCGACACGCAATTGGTCAAGGAACTGAAAGGCGGAGACGAAGGCCGCTGTACTGAATCGATTTTGCGCGAGCGCACTTTGAAGAGCTGTTCGCGAAGCAGCAAAATCAATCGTCGCGAGTTGATGGCGATTTCGCTCAATGTTTTGCGGAGAGAGAGCAAGAGCGTAGGGCGTAGAAAAACTTTTGATCGTACCGCTCTTTCGCAGTTGTTCCCAATGCTCCGCGATCGCTTTCCAATAATCGTGCAACTGCTGTTCGTTGCTTGCGCGCACGATGCCGAGAACTGGTTCCCAACGCACCGGCATTTTTTCCATGATCAAACTCAACGCCCTTCCCGCGCGGCTGTTCTTCGGTTCCATGGAACGCGCGTTTGCCACAAACGTGAGTGGGATCTGCGGCAGCACCGCGATGGTGACCAAGATGATTAAGATCGGTGCACTGATGGCGAGCACTGAGCGCGGCCGGTGCAACATGCGCGCGACATAGGTTTTCACGGCTGAAAAGATCCAATCGCTTTGCCGCGGCTTAGTGCGGGTCGGGATGAAGAGAAAAAAGATCGTCGTCATCAAGACGCCGGCGGCGGAAATACCGATGGCGATCAAAACCCCGAGCTGAATGAACCCCGACGAATTACTTAGAACGAGCGCGAGAAAACCGACCGCAGTAGTTAACGCGCCAAAGAATACAGCGCGTCCCAAGTGATGAACGGAGTCCGCGATGGCAGCGGCATGGGTCGCGCCTTCATTTCGTGCCTGTTGGTAGCGACCGTAGATTAAAATGGCAAAATCAACCCCCAGGCCAACAAGGATGGCGCAAAAGCCGACTGTCACCATGTTGAGCTGATGGAAAATGAGCAGACCGACGGCAAGCGCGATTAAGCAGCAAAGCAGGAGCGAAAAACCCATCGCGAGCAATGGCAGCCAGCGGCGAAAACCAATGAAGAAAACAGCTCCCACTAGTGCGACCGAGCCAAGCAGCGTCACATAGATGTCGTGGCGCATGCTTAACGACACTTCAGAAACATAGGCGGACCGTCCGGTGACAAGCATCTCGAGTTTGCCACCATCCCAATCCTGCAACGCAGAGACGCGAAACGCGTTCACTTGTTTCATCAAGCGCTGACATTCAAACGCACCGATACTCGACTGATTCGTCACGACCGGAAACAGTCGCATGGTACCATCGGGCGACGTAAGCGGCTGATCGGATTCAAGAGCGGCGTTTCCGGCAAATGGTTTGAGGGCAGGCATGATTAATCCGAGAGGATCAAGCGTGAGCTCAATTTCAGGACGGGGCGAACCGCTCTCGATGGCCTGCCGCAATTGCTGGAGCCGCTCCTGGATTCTTTGCGGTTGAAGCAGCGAAATAGCTCGATCGAATTCATCTGGATCCAGGTTGAGCAAGAGGGGCAGCGCGATGTTCTGGAGATCTGCGATCCCTTGTGGTGTTTCCAGAGGCGAACCGGCCAGAACCCGGACGCACCATGGCTGGCTATGAAGGCGCTCAACGAATTTCGGTGCGAACTCCTCGAGCTTGTCGATGTCTTCGGGCTGGCAAAGAAGTGCGAATGTTAGTTCGCGGGTTTGCTCAAACTCGTTGTTGTAAACCTTGAGACCTTCAACTGAAGGAAAGCCTCGGGGCAGAAGATCGAGGATTTCGGTATCGAGCCGCAAACGTGTGACCAGGGTTGCGAAACATCCCGCGGCGATCGCGATCACAGTCGCCCACATCAGAGCGCGCCGTTCCGTAATCAACCGGGCGACTGTTTTGCTGAATTGCATTGTCACAACCGTGTTCAGTTCGATCAGAACCGAAGCACGAAGGTTTCGCCACCGTCACTTGCGCGCACTGTAGGTTTTTGCGGGTTGCGTAAAATTTCCCCGCGCAAGGCAAGCCAACCCCGCGCCCGCGCCGGCGGCGATGCGACTGGACCGGACCAGGGCAATCCGGCGAGTGGACCTTGAATTCGGGCAAACTCTGGATCCGAGCGGAGCAAAAGTAACGTGACGCCGGGGCCTTTGGTAAAGGTGAGCTCAAAATCGCCGCGAGTTGAAAAACGAACCAGGACCTCGCCGATAAAAGCCCGTTTCGGTCCGTGATAGGAAAGCTGACCACTCCGAGTTGTCCATTGGCGCGTCGGCTCAGCAAATTGATGAATCGCGCAGCCACTGCATCCGAAGACAAGCGCGAGAATAACAACCGCTAGCTTGCCCATTTAGAGAGAAGCAGCTTCAACGGCCGAAGATGCCGTAGGCTCCGTCTTTTTTTTGGGGGTAAGTGATAGACGCGGACAAAGCGGCCATCGTTTTTGCAGCCGGACTAGAAGATAAAAGACTTCCATGCGCCACTTGATGGCAAAGCGGTTCCCGATATTGCCGCCAAGAACGGCATTCACGGCAGGCGGGATTTGGAGCAATTCCTGCGGATTCAAGAAAACCTCGATAAACTCTTTCGTGTACCAGGCATCGACGAAGCGCAGATAGACGTCCATCGCGCGATTCACCATCCGTTCGTAGCGGGCAAATAATCGGCGACGCCGTCTCGGACGGTCGATCACTTCGTCCAAAACGTCGGCCGCCCGTTCACCAGCGAAGACCGCCAGGAAAACGCCACTGCTGAAAACCGGATCGATAAATCCAGCTGCATCTCCTGCCAACAGCCAGCGCTCGCCGGCCAAACTGCTCATTCGATAAGAAAAATCTGCGGCTACGTACACTTCCGAAACGCGCCGGCCATTCCCGATCCGGTCGGCGACGACCGTTTGCTCAGCCACCGCGCGCTCGAAAAATTCCTCGGGTGATAACTTCGAGCTTTTGAATTTTGCCGCATCCAGAACGACGCCGACGCTCGTGCGATTGTTGTTGAGTGGAATGATCCACCACCAGCTGTCGATCACCCGTACCATGCGGGTGAGAGTGCCGTCTCGGCCAGGCTCCCATTGCACACCTTCATAGTGGGCAAAGAGCGAGATTTTCTTTAGGTGAGTGTAGTTCTTTTTCAGATTGAATTTGTTGCCGAGAAAAGAATTCCGGCCGCTGGAATCGATCAGGTATTTCGCGCGCAAGGAACGCCCGTCTCTTTCGTGTTGGCTCACACGAAGTTGCACCCCTTCATCGTCGAATTCGACGGTCTCGACGTTAGTTGCCTCGCAAACCTCCACACCGTGTTCGCGCGAGTGGTCCAGGAGCAGTTTGTCGAATTCCGAGCGCGTGACCTGGTAGGAACGGTCGGTTCGCGCCTGGAATCCGTCACAAAAATAAAATTTAACCGCCTTCTCACCCCCGGCGTCTGCCATTTCCCCGCCAAACTTCTCGATGAAACCCGCCGCCAGCAGTTTGTCGTGGATTCCCAGCCTGGTAAAAGTCGCCATGCTAAAAGGCAGGAGCGACTCGCCAATGTGAAAGCGCGGAAACTTCTCGCGCTCGAATACAATCACGCGCCGCCCGGCTTTCGCCAGCAAGGTTGCAGCCGTGCTTCCGGCCGGTCCCCCTCCAATAATCGCGACATCGTAATCTTGCATCGCCGACATAGTAGCCAAGTTCGCGGCCAAGCAAAACCCCTTCCCTTGTCAGAGAGCGGCTTTCGCATTAACAGACGGCGACGTGAAGTTGATCGATCGTTTCGTCAGCCGGGAATTAGTCGTGAACCTTTTGTTCGCGATTTTTGTTCTCAGCCTCGTGCTCGTGGTCGGCAACATTTTTCGCAAACTGCTGCCGCTGCTGGTGAATCACGACGTTCCAGTGGAGTACCTTGTCAGTTTCATCGCTTATGTTCTGCCGTTTTCGCTGATTTTCACGATCCCATGGGGCCTTCTCACGGCCATCCTTCTCGTGTTCGGCCGGCTTTCAGCCGATAACGAATTGATTGCGCTCCGCTCCAACGGCGTGAGCGTGCCGCGTGTCTGTATCACACTCGGTTTAATCGCGCTCGTCTGTACCGCCATCAGCCTGTGGCTAAATGTGGAGGTGGCGCCGGCGGCACAGGAGAAATTGCGCTCGAGCTTATTCGATCTCGCAACCCGCAATCCAATGGCCCTTTTCGGTAGCGACCAAATCATCGATGAGTTTCCGGGCCGCAAAATTTATGTGGGCAAAAAGGAAGGAAACAAACTCGAGAACATTACCGTCTTTGAGATGAATGACGCCGCCTTGCCCGTTCGGGTGACCTTTGCTCGCACCGGAATGCTCGAGGCTGATTTGGCTAACAAACGAATCCTCATGCACCTGTATGAAGCGCGTTACCAGCAACGGGACGAAAAGAGCCCCTACGATCTTCGCAAGATTCACGACGGCATTAATATGGCGGAAGGAACACTGCCAATCAGCCTTGATGAGCTCTACGAGAAGCAGAAAAAAAGACCGAGTCGCTCGGCCCTGTCGATCACGCAATTGGTCGATCAACTGCAAAGCGGCGACAAAAGGGAACGCAGCGCCAGTCGAACGGAACTAAACAAGCGTTTCTCTTTTCCATTTTCCTGCATCGCCTTTGCCTTGGTCGGTGTGCCGCTCGGTGTAACCGCGCATCGACGCGAGACCACGGTCGGTTTTCTCCTGAGCCTGATCATCGCCATCTCATATTTTCTTTTTGTCATTATTGCCGACACCCTTCGAAATAATCCGAAAGTTCACCCCGAACTGCTTGTTTGGTTTCCGAACGTCCTTTTCATTGCGCTGGGAGCAGCGCTTTTCTTTCGTTTAAGTAAACGCTAATTCTCGAACAACCACCTGCCGGCCGCTTAAACTTTTTACCAGTAGAGGCAACCGCGGGCAATTCCCGTTTCGATTTTTCAGCGACGCGGTTTTAACCCGAGACGCATTTTCCGGCGAGTATGACCTTGCAAATATTGGTCGTTGAAGATCACGGCGATACGCGTCGAGTGTTGACTGGTTTACTCGGACATTTCGGTCACACCATCTCCGCGGCGGACACGGTCGAAAGCGCGCTCGCTTTCCTGAGAGCAAAACGTTTCGATGCCATCGTCAGTGATCTTGGCCTGCCCGATGGCAGTGGTTGCGACGTGATTCGTGAGGCGAAACGTCAGCGCGATCTAACCGGAGTGGCGCTTACGGCGCGCGGTGAAGAGGATGACATCGTACGCGGTCGCGAGGCTGGTTTCGACTATCATCTCACGAAACCAGTTGATTTTGCTGAGTTGCGCACCGTTCTCGAGCAAATCGCCTCCGCCCATAACGGACAGGTCGCTTAATCTCAAGTCTCGCGGTTCTTTTTGTTTAGCCCGCCCGAATTTCAGATCGGTGGCGCTTGAGAACCAAAGCGCGCCGCGACAACGATTTGCTTGTCACCAACCGTCACCGCGAGATCGTTCACGCGCACTTCGCCCATGGGCAAAGCAGAGAGCGGGAAGGCGCGTTGTTCCATGCGCGAAAAGTAAGGCGTGATGGCTGCGCACACCAGCGCGCCAAGAGTGCCATCTCCTTCGCAGCGCAACCCGGAGAGGATGGCATTTAAGTCTTCAGTTACGGCAACAGTGCCGAAGAGCCGCAGGGTGGTCCGGAAGAAAAGTTTACGCACGCTCACCGTCACTCTTGCTTCCAGTCTGCGCCCGGCGTCTGACGTAAGATCGACCTGCACGTTATCGATAGTGACGCCCTGCTTGGCAGCCGCCGTTGCCGCAATCTGTGCGATAAATCGTTCCAGCTCGTCCCGCGCGATCGTCACCCTCATTTCCCCCGAGGCAGCCTCATGTAAAGTGAGCAGCAGTTTCCCATCGGAGGTTCTCGCTTGATTGAGTTCAACATTCGACGCCGCAAAATCGAAGGTAAGTTCGCTCCCGAAAACTTTGGCCGGTTTCGCCGAAACAATGAGTTTGCGTACCGAAATTGCCGGTTCGCTCCCAGATAATTTGGGAAACACGGGCGGGTGCCGCGGATCAACCACTGCTCCGGAGAGATCAACGCTAATTTCATCAAGGCGGTGCAAGTCCGGTCCGCGCACAATAATCACTGGCTTGGCTCCGGAAGCGAGTTCCCGCACGCCCTCTTCCAGTGCCACGGTCAATTCGTCTGACGTCTGCGGTAGCTCGTTGCGAGGCAAAACGAACATAATTCTGCTTTAGATTCGCGCGCCATGGTGACGCACCACGCTTGCAGAAACAAGTTGCGCTCCAAGGCTTTTCCGCTACCTTCCGCGTTCCTTTTATGGCGAAAACCTCCTGGATCAACCGCAACCAGCGCAAACGCGATACGGTCAAGAAGTACGCCGCCGTGCGGACCGAGTTGAAGGCAAAGAAGGATTATGCTGGTCTTTCGCAACTGCCTCGTGATGCGAGCCCAACACGAGTTGTTAACCGCTGCCAGGTGTCCGGTCGCCGCCGTGCCTTTATCCACCGCTTTAAGATTTCCCGTCTTACCTTCCGCGAGTTGGCCTCCAGCGGACTCATTCCCGGCGTTACCAAGTCGAGCTGGTAGGAGGTTTGGCTGCGGCTTCGGGTGCCAGGTTGCATCCGATCGATGAGCTTTTTCTTTTCAACTTTTCATCTTTGGCTGGGAATCACTGCGGCGGTGACTGACCAGTGGGGTTCGCCCCTCATTGTGCTCGGGAAACTGCTGGTGATCGCGGGTCTGGTCGCGCTCAACGGGTTTTTTGTTGCTTGCGAATTCGCCGTTGTAAAAGTTCGAGGTAGCCAACTCGACGCCCTCGCTGAAGAAGGCAATCTTCGGGCGAGCTTCGCCAAACACATTCGAGCGCATCTTGACGCTTATCTGTCTGCAACGCAGCTCGGGGTAACGCTGGCCAGCCTGGCCCTAGGTTATTTCGGCGAGCAGTTTCTCGCTGAAATGTTACAGCCGTTTTTCGCCCTCGCCGGCATTTATTCGCACGCCATTGTTTCGACGGTTTCCATCGCGCTCGCCTTCGTCGGTATCACGTTCTTGCACATCGTTTTTGGCGAACTTGCGCCGAAGTACATCGCCATCGGAAACCCTGTTCCTGTAGCTCTCGCGATCGCGCGTCCACTGGGGGGATTTTACTTACTCTTTCGCCCAGTCATTTGGTTGCTGCACAAATCCTCAAATTTGCTTCTGCGCCGCATGCTTCGGATTCAGCCGGTGCCGTCAAGGGAGCTCGCGCATAGTGAAGAGGAATTGCGGCTCATTTTGGACGAGAGCGAAAAATCCGAGGAAGTCTCTTCTTTGGGTCGAGATCTGCTCGTGAACGCGCTCGACCTACGCCGCCGGGTCGTTCGCGACATCATGACACCACGGGGCCAAGTCGTTTTCCTCGATATGGAAGACAGCTTTCAGGACAACGTGAAAAAAGCGATTTCTTCGCGCCACACACGCTTCCCGCTTTGTCGAGGACATCTGGATAACACCATCGGTCTGATTCACATCAAGGATTTGGTCCCATTGATCAGCGACCCGCAGCCCGATCTGTTGCGCATTAAACGCGAGCTCATCCCAGTGCCGGAAATGATGCCACTGGAGAAACTGCTTTCATTGTTTCTAACTAAGCACGCTCATCTCGCCATCGTTGTCGATGAGTTCGGCGGGACTGTCGGAATGGTCACGCTCGAAAATATTCTCGAGGAACTGGTCGGCGATATTCAGGATGAATTTGATACCGAGAAGGAAGAATTTCGGACCATCAACGAAAACGAGTTCACTGTCGACGGTGCTCTGGCCCTCTACGAATTGCGTGATCTCGCCGGTCTGGAACTGGAAAGCCCGGATGTGTCCACGATCGGAGGTTACGTGACGCATTTGCTTGGCCACCTGCCAAAACAAGGAGAACAAGTGCAAATCGAGAATTATCTCGTGACGATTACACAAACCGATGGCCGGCGCGTTTTACAACTGCATTTCAAGAAAATTGCGCCCGCTCCGGCCTCGGCCGCGGCGAAACCGAACGTGGCACTCTAGCTTGTCATGGATTTGATTGCGCAGACAGAAATCAGATGTCCGCATTGCGGACAAACCTTTCCGCTCGAAGTGGATACTTCGGTAGAGGAGCAAACCTTCGTTGAAGATTGCAACATTTGCTGCCGCCCAATGACGCTGACCATCCACAGCGAGCCCGGCACGGTTCTTGACGTTACGATTTCAGATGAAGTGAGCTAATGCTTACCGAAGCCATCGATCGTCCTATGCCATGCCGGTTGAAAAACCAAGAGACCTTCGTTACTTAAATTGTTTATGCGAATATTCACGCGTTTCTTATCTCTCGGTGCTGCTGCTTTCGCCGTTCTTCTGGCCAGTTGCGAGACCGCCAAAGTCTCTCCCGGTGGCCCGTATCACGTGACTGCATATAAACCCACCGATCCTTCCAAGGTGCGAGTGGAAGTTTCGCTCTCGAAGCAGAACGTTTATGTCATGGAAGGAGATCGGTCCCTGATGGCGGTGGCGTGTTCGGTCGGTATTCCATCGAAACCCACTCCGCGCGGAAGCTTCACCATTTATCGCAAAGAAGAAGACAAACGATCCGGCTCGTACGGATTTCGGGTCCAAGGCGATCGTGTCGTGCCCGCTGAAGCAGGCTCCAACGTTCCGGGCCGTTATGTCGGCTACCCGATGGGGTTCTGGTGCGAATTCGCGCCGGCATACGGATTTCATCAGGGATTCGTCCACCCAACGCCGCGAACGCACGGTTGTATCCG
>QHNB01000102.1 GCA_003217965.1 Verrucomicrobiota bacterium
GGTGGCCTGCAGATCGAAAAGGAACCTCTGGCTGACGAAGTGCTGGTGAATGTTCGGTGTGAATTCGTGGAAGCCGTCCCAGTAGCGTACCGTGCCGACGATATCGATGTGGTTCCAATTCCAGTCCAGGCTAGAACTGCCCTTCCATTTGTACCAACCCTCGTTCGAAGTGCCCGGGTCGGTGGTTCTGCCGGCCAAGTTGCCATCCGTTGGCCCGAATTCTCGAAAGATGAACCCCCGGAAGAGGAACTCATCCAGGTAGGTGGCCTGCGTGAGGGAGGTGAATGTTCCCCATTGCGTCGGTCTTTGGTATTGGACGGTGAAGTCAAACCCACGAGCCTCTTGATCGCCTATGTTCTGATTTCGAATCGTGATGCGGGTAATGTTTCCACCAATGTCACGCTCCACCCTTTCTCCGGGCAACAAAGTGCCTGTTAGTTCACGCTGCAGCACTTGGTCGGCCAGCGGGGCAGTAACGACGCCGATGCGCTCGGTATCCCAAAAATCAACCGAAAGATTCAATCCGGGCACATACTTGGGCGTGTAAACAATGCCCGCGCTAAAGGAGCGGGAATCCTCGGGCTGGAGACCGGGATTGCTGGTTATTAGGGTATTCGTCTCAGGCTCGAAGGCTCCGCCCTTCATCGGATCATGAGAAGGCTCGAGAGTTGAGAGCGGAGACCCAAATAATTCCTCGAGTGAAGGCTCGCGGTACCCTTCGCCCCAGGTTGAACGCAGCGTTAACTGCTCGTCGAATGGTTGCCAGCGCATGCCGAATTTCGGCACGAGCACGTTGCTGTCGTTATTCAGAAATTCTTCAAAGCGCATTCCGGCGGTAAACTCGAGCGCGTGGAAGCCGGGAATTGGATTCTTCTCGCCGAAAATCGGGATCGTGCTTTCAGCGTAGAAGGAATAGGATTTCCTTCCCCCGCGCGCGGGCGGCACCGGGGAATTACCGGCGACGTCGCCCTCGACGTTTAGCATATCTGGAGTCTCCTCGAGTGTTTCGCGGCGGAACTGACCACCAAAGGCGAAACCCACACCGCCGCCAGGCAGCTCAACGAGCGAGGTTGTGTAGATGGTACCATCCAGCGTGGCGACTTTCGAGACGTCTTCGTCTTTGGGATGAATCCTGGCAAACGCGACAGTGGCCTGATTGGACGGGATCGGGACGCGAAAATCACCGAAAGGATTAAATGGGACCGTTGTGCCGATAAATTGCGAGGAGGTTGGATCAAAAATGGGATCGGTCGCGTTTAAAATACGATTGAATCTTGAGATGGACACTTGTTGCCCGGTCTGAATGTTCTTTAGCTGGCTATACCGAAACCCAGCGTCGTAACCCCAGGTCCCGTCAAACAGTTTGTCTCCTTTAAAGCCGATTGTGCTAAGCCAAGCGTCGGTCTCGTTGTCGAACAAACGGTTCCCAAACTCAGCCAGACGAGCGCGGGTGCCGCCGGAGATGATTTGTTGGAAGGGATTGAACGGATTGAACGCGTCGGCTGGAACATTGGTTTCTGCGTGGGTTGGCGTATTGGGTGGCTCCGCGCCTGGCGCAATCGGCGAATGCGGCGGAATGGCCAATGTGACCTGACCCGCTGTCTGGAAGGAGCCTGTGGCTGGTGGCGCCAGTTCGTTGTGGGTTTTGACGTTCTGATAAAAGCCATCGGCGTAAATGACCAGTTGATCGCCAAAAACCTTGTGCTCACCACTGAGATAAATGCCGTAGCGCTCCGACTCCGGAAACGAGAGTGAGAACTCATTGAAGTCGAATCCAGGGAGTTGACCGGAGGACGACCTGACACGATGCGCACCGTAAAGGTACGTGCTCGCTGGAGCCAAGCCGTTCGTCCCCGAAGGCGCACCCGCAAATTCCGTTCCACCCGGATTCAGGTTTTGCCCTCCAGCGGCTGCCGCCACGTCGCTGCTCAACTGAAGATTATAAGGACTGGTATTCGAACTCAGAAACGGCGGCACGGCCGAGTAAGCGCGGTCGCGATTGGCGATCGAGTTGCGGTGGTAGTAATTCAAAACACCGGTGACATTGGTGGTGTCATTGCCGACGCCGAAGATTGCCGAAGCGATGAACTCACCCGAGTCTTCGTGCTCCGTGTTGCCGTATTGGACGCTAGCTTCGGCGCCGCTAGCGTAATCGTGACGCAGTTTGATATTGACCACGCCGGCGACGGCGTCTGCGCCATAGGTGGTGGAGGCGCCGTCTTTCAGGATCTCAATGCTATCAATAGCGGCTTGCGGGATAGAATTCAGATCGACGAACATGACGTTGACCAAGCCCGGATTGTTGCCCGTCGGATAGGGAGCGACGCGCCGCCCGTCAATCAGGATGAGAGTGGCGCGCGCATCGAAGCCGCGCAGGGCAATCGTCGCGGCGCCCACCGCCGTGTTGCTGCCGTTCTCGTTGTTGGAAATCGGGACGACGTTCGCGTTAACGGTCGGAATGCTTTGGAGAAATCGTTCGGTGGTGGGCTCACCCGATTTGGCCATCGTGTCCTGGTTGTAGGTGTCTACCGGGTTCGGCCCGACCTCCTCGGCGGTGGGAATGTTGGATCCAGTAACGATGACGCGCTCTGCGGTGGCTTCGACTCTCGGAGCGGTTGGTGCTCCAGGTGCTGTTGGTCCAACAGCAGTTCCGGGTGCTGGTGGAACAGCTACTTGTGCAACTGCGCTCGATGCCATGGCGAGAAACATGGCTATTTTCACCGCAATGCCCGTGCGGAATAATCCCAACCTCGCGGGTTCGAAGTTGATCATTGGTTTCTCCTTTGTCGCGAGAGAAACTGAAAAGCCAACGCGCCGTCAATCTTTTTTTTAAGACCCTGCGCAACTTGGCTGTAATATTAATGCTCAACCACGCCGGAAAGGAATCTGATCTCCGAGTTCCAGATTTTCTGATTTCCCATTTCCGGTTTCCGGCTTTTAGATAGCCTTTCAGCTTCCCATTCCTCGCACCGGGTTGCGTCATGAAGGGACTCGGAGCCAGCGACATGTCGAATCAAGCCGCCAGGGCCCGCGGTCGAACGCGGCAAGAAGCAGCTGAGACACAATTCGAACTCCGCAACTTTACTACTCCGGTTTGCTGGTCATTAACGGCTGCCGGCTCGCCCCGGTCCCAAAAAATATACAACCATTCGCAGACGTTTCCCTTGTCCTGGCCTGCACAATTTGATAAACGGCGTTTTCTCCGGGAGCCGCCTACTATGAAAAAAATTCTTCTGATCTTCATCAGCACCGTCTTCACCATGTCGTTGCCAGGGCAAAACAACGCTCCGACAACACACAACGAAGCTACTATCGAGCAACTTCAGGCCGAGATGGCTTT
>QHNB01000016.1 GCA_003217965.1 Verrucomicrobiota bacterium
AAAATTTTACCAGCCCAGTTGGCACGAAAGAGCTGAACGGGCAAAACGCAATTTGCGGAGTTAGTTCTTTCGACGCTGCGTTGAGCTGATTTACGATGTGCTGCTATTTTATCGGCTCTGACACGCCGAGCCAAACGCGGCCAGCAATGCAATCAGCTGTCGTAACCGTAGCGAAACGAAGCGGATCAGGGCTTCAACTCCTCTCGCCTCCAAGTTACTCATCACGAGAAACTTATGCTTTGCCGACAGGATAATACTGTGCCGGGACGCTGGTCGATACCATCGATGCGTGGGGTTTGAGGCATATATTCATTCGTTGAGTCCGTTCCGAGCAGAGTACGGCAAGAGATTGCCTACCTGTTCCGGCGTTGCCGACGTGCCCTTGAGCGAGCGGTCTCTTGAGAATTATCCTCTCAGCACGTAGCGGCCGTGAACCCAGATTCGACGGCCGTGCCTGTATACCCAATGTCCCGGCCGCCACACATAATAGGCGCGGCCCACGTAATAGCCGGGGCCACGCGTATAATAGGGCCGATCACCGACCCCAATCGAGACTGTGCCCGGGTAGCCATACCCCGGATAACCGTATCCCGCGTAAGGACCGTAACCCGGATATCGCGCGTAATACCCCGGTCCATAACCGGGATAGCCGCCATAGTAGTCATCAGCGCAACCGCCTACTCCAATCCCCAAGGCAACGAGTAAAAGCAGGAGAACGGGCCAACCCAGTCTTGTTATTCCACCAGTGATGGAGACGGCCTCCGCGTCATTAACAATGTTCATTTTGGTATAATCATATACGTATGGAAGGGGACGTTTACGCGCCCCGGTTCGGGAACTTATTCGCCCAAGCTTTTAATGATTGCGGGATGCAGGCTGGGCGATGAAGCCGAAACTGCTGGGGTGTAGCCGGGGGGCATTTTGATCGATCGGGCAAGCTGGTTTGCATTGCCTCTCAAGCTCACAGCCGATGTATTCGACGAGAGCTTACCCGGAGGCGGCAATCGCCCGCTGAAATCGGGAGGGAATTAATTGGGATCATGAGAAACAAGGTACCGCAGGTCACATTCGTTTTTTGGATCGTCAAGATCGCTGCTACGACGCTCGGCGAAACAGGCGGCGATGCGATGTCGATGACGCTGAACCTTGGCTACGCTGTTAGCACGGCGATCTTTTTCGCCTTTTTTCGTCGCCAGTGCGACTGCCCAAATAGCATCGTCAAAGCTGCATTGCTTCCTCTACTGGGCGGCGATCGTCGCAACCACCACTGTTGGAACCACAACCTCCGATTACCTCATGCGCACGGCTGGACTCGGTTATCTTTGGACCTCACTCATCTTCTTTGCCGGAGTCCTGATGGTGTTGGGGATCTGGTATTTCGCCCTTGGGCTCGGTGAATGTGAATCACATCACCCATCGCAAAGCGAAAGCCTTTTACTGGCTGGCGATTCTCACCTCCAATACGCTTGGCACCGCGCTTGGCGATTGTTTAGCCGATACATCCGGGCTTGGTTAAGAAGGCGGCGCAGTTGTCTTTGGCGGCATGCTGGCCCTGATCGCGGCGCTATATTTCTTCACGAACATCTCCTAATGTCGCCCTGTTCTGGGCCGCCTTCGTTCTCACGCGCCCTCTCGGCGCTACCTTGGGCGATCTTCTGACTAAACCGCACCATGGTGGGCTAAATCTCGGCTGCTTCACCTCGTCCTACATGATCGCGGCGTTCATGGTCGTCTTTATTCTTCTCTTTACAGGTCGATCTGAGCAGGAAGCCGTGGTAGCGACGCACCATCAGTAAACCAACGTGTTTTCCTTGCCATTCGAAGAAAAGCCGCGCTGCAGTTCCGGCACCGCAACAAAGGCGTGCACACCGGGAAATTCGGCGATCTCGCCCACTACTTTGTTCGCGTCGATGTCGACCACTACCACTTTCGTGGCGTGCGACAGGTAAAGCCGCCTCGCCGCGGGGTCGACCATGAGGAATCCCAGCCCTTCGCCCCCAATTGGGATCTCGGTCAACAATTTGTAGGCATCCCCAGCCATCGCTATCGCGCTTTGGAGGGCGATTCCACACCCGATTGCCAGCAGGAATGCTCGTGAACGCATTCCAGAGTCATATACGAATGTCTGGAAATTGCACATTGGCCCGGTGGCGAATGCACCACGTAAAATTGCGCGAGACAGTCCTCAGCTTTCAGCGAATTCCTCTGCAGGCATCTGCCGCTGAGGGACTCCGAAAGCCTTCGCGAGGAGGCAAGCGGCAGCGAGAATGTCGAGGCCTCCTCAGTTTTACAGCAAATTTCTCTTTCCTGGCGAAAGCGGCCTTGCTATAATTTCTAGAACTCGCAGCCATAGCTGCACAACCCCACAACTTCGTCCCGATGAACTTTCGCCCACTGCGCAATTTCTTTGCCTCATCTCTGGCCCTCGCTCTCATTTCAATGAACGGCTGCAGCCAGAAAGTCGTGCTCACCCCCACCAATGACGACCTTGTCATTCTCAACGGGTGCGTCATTTCCGCCTGCAATTATCTCGCAGTCGTCAAAACGCAGCATAGCCTCGAAGCCGATTTTTGGGCGAAGATTCTGCTCGTTCGCTACGCCAACCATCCCGCCGGCCATGCCTATTGCATTTGGGAAACTGATGGCACGATTTACGGCTATGATCGCAATGCAGGATCGTTCACGATCCCGGTCTATACCCGCGATGCAAAGGCGATCGCGATTGTCCTTGCTCAGGAGCTATCAAAAATAATGGCTGCGCCACTGGCTGTGGCACGAGCGGAATTCGTCGAACCGAAATCGGATCTGTATCGCTTTTAGGCGCTAACCGGAATCGAACTGGTAATATGCGCTTGGAAGAGGGCACATTACAGCGGGCGATTTTGTAGCGTCCGCTGTCCTCAGCGGATAAGAGGCGCGCGAATTCGGTAAGGCGTTCAAATGCGCTGGGGACAGCGCACATTACAAGTATTTTGAGGTAGGTCCGGCAATTTTCGCCGTCGCGAATCGGTACAGTGGCCAGACAGGCGGGCATTGTGACAAAATCGGATTCTGAAGCGGAGGAGGGTCGCGAACCAGCTGGCAAAAGCCGCGGCGCAGTCAAGCTATTCAACAGTGATATCGCCGAGTTGCTTGCCCGAGAAGCGGAAACGCTGTCGGGGAACTTGCAACGCGCTTTCCGGCGAGCAGCGCGAAGTGCATTTCTTTGGCACTGCGAGGTGTGGGAAATTGCGGCGGCAGGTGAATCGCTCACCTCATTGGCTGGAATAGGGCCCTTTTTGGAAAAGCGCATTGAGGCTTGGATGGAAAAACCGCCGTTTGTCCGCCCTCCTTCTCTGCGGCGGGATTTCCTGACGCTGGCAAAAGCGCGTTCCGTTCTGGGGGAGAACCCGAAATGGGCGAGACAACTCCGGGGCGATCTGCAAATGCATACCACCTGGAGTGACGGGAGCGGAACCATCGCTGCAATGGCGGAGGCCGGAGCGATGCGCGGCTACGAATTCATCGCCATAACCGACCATTCAAAAGGCTTAAAGATTGCCGGGGGAATTGATGAACGAGCGTTGCGCAAACAAGCGATAGAAATTGATCAGACAAATCGGCGAAGCGATTGCCATGTTTTGAAATCGATCGAGGTGAATCTTAATCCAAGAGGTGAGGGTGACATGCACCGGAATGCCTTGGCCAAACTCGATGTGGTGCTTGGCTCATTTCATTCCTCCCTTCGTAGGAAAGAGGATCAGACTTCGCGATATCTAGCTGCGTTGCGGAATCCCGAGGTTCACATTCTCGGCCACCCACGCGGGCGCGTTTACAACTTTCGACTGGGGCTGAAGGCTGATTGGCCACTCGTTTTTGCCGAAGCGAGAAAATTGGATAAGGCGCTCGAAATTGACTGTTATCCCGATCGCCAGGATCTCAACGTCGCACTCCTCAAAATCGCCCAGCGCGAAGGTACGCGCATCTCCCTCGGCACTGACGCTCACCATCCCTGGCAATTGGAATTCATGGAGCTGGGTCTCGCCGCCGCCTGGATGGCAAAGATTCCGGCCGGGCGCATCATTAACTTTCTGGCGTTACCACAAGTGACCGATTGGGTAACCTCGTTGCGCTCGAAACGGCGCGTTGTCTAATCAGGTTTTTTCTCCCAAGTCTTCTTCTCGAACGACACTCGGCCGGAACCTTTTTCGAATGCTTCGAAGTGTTCCGGATTCTGCTGATAATATTTTTGATGATAATCTTCCGCTGGCCAAAATTTCATTGCCGGCAAAATTTCGGTAACAATCGGTTTTTGGAATCGTCCCGCGGCCGCGAGCTTCGCTTTTGAGGCCTCCGCGATTTTTTTCTCGTCATCGTTCTGATAAAAGATGGCCGCGCGGTAACTGGGACCAATGTCGGTGAATTGTCCCTCTGACTGAGTCGGATTGATTTGACGCCAATAAATATCGAGTAGCTGATCAAACGAAATTTTTGCGGGATCGTAGGTGATCTCGATCGATTCGCGATATTTGGTGCGTTCAGAGGTGACGAGCTCGTAAGTAGGATTCGGTTCCGTTCCGCCGGAGTAACCGACCACCGTTTTCAGGACTCCCGGAGCTTTATCAAAGGCCGGTTGAATGCACCAAAAGCAACCCCCGGCAAAAATTGCTGTCCGCGTTGCTGGCGGTGTCGGATCTGCCGCGAGCAAAGGCGCGACCATGAAAGCCGCAAACAACAACACCAAATTTCGCATCTCGGTTAGACAGCACGTTTGCATGAATGTTCGCTTTGTTGCTTTGTTGAGAATGGGAGGTCGCGCGTATCTGCAGCAAGACGAAGCCGCGATCGAGTTCGTTCCCGGTTCAATTGTCGAGCAGCTGAACTTTCGTGAAATCTTCGGTCAGGACGCTCCGGTTGAGGTTGATCTCGGGTGCGGTGACGGCACGTTTCTCGTGGCCATGGGAGCCCAAAATCCTGATCGTAATTTTCTCGGCATCGAACGTTTGCTTGGTCGCGTACGAGGTGTTTGCCGGACAATCGCGCGATCGCATCTAGGAAACGTCCGCATTCTCCAGATGGAGAACTCGTACGCCGTCGCCCACCTCCTGCCGGCGAGTACGATTTCGGCTTTCCATGTGCTCTTTCCAGATCCATGGCCTAAGCGCAGGCATCATCGACGCCGATTGTTCACCATCGAATTTTTCGATGCGATCGATCGCGCTCTCGAATGGAACGGTCTTCTTCATCTCGCCACCGATGATGCTGACTACTTCCGTAGTATCTGCGAGATGATCAGAACTAAGCCCTCATTCTCCATTTTCGAAGAAGCAACCAAGTTTCCGATGACGGCATTCGAACAAAAGCTGGCCGTGAACGGAGCGCCAATTCAGCGATTGCTACTCCGAAAAGTCTCTCCCGTAAGATAAGAGCGAGCGGTCCAATCACCGTCGCCAAATTCAATCTCGACTGCACCGGTCATATCCTGGCGAAACAGCTTGATCTCGCGCTGCGCAATTTCATTGGCCCATTGCTCGTCGATGCGCTCGGCCACTGGCGACTCACGCGAGGTCGCGATGATTAACTTTGGTTGAACGGCGTTAATAAATCCGGCAGAACCGGAGCCGCCAGTCTGATGCTGCCCTTTGATCAGAATGTCGGATTGCAGATCACCGCCGTACTCCAGCAAAGCGGATTCCGCATCGGAGATCGGACGTTGGATATAAAATCTCCGCATTTACATCTGGACCCAGGACCAGCCGATCGCCGCGAACCAGATGACGCGGCCATTTTCCGGCCGCCCGCAATGACTCACGCAATCGTCGCTGTACAGTCGAGCGGACCTCAAGAGGGTTGTCATAAATTTGTCGCGGCTCAAAATCGACCACGGTGTCCACGGCTGCGCCGATATGTTCGGCATCGCCGTGCGTGAGCAACAGTCCATCGAGGCGATTGACACCACGGCTGTGGAGAAAAGATTTTAGCGTTCTCTCGTAACTCCGCCCGCCGCCGCAATCAATGAGCCAATCGTGACCGTTAGCACGAACGTGCGCCGCCGCGCCCGTACCTTCATCCAAAACAGTAATGGCTATTGGCGGGCGTGTTTCGGTAAATCGCTGCAGGTAAATATGACTGGCGGGAAGGCCCGCAAAGAGATGCACCAAAGCGAGAATCGCGCGCGACAGTAACCAGTTCGCGTTATTAAAGACGACCGAGAGCCCGGTGGAAATCGGCGCCACGATCAGAGAGAGCATGGCCAGAGCAAGCACGAAATAAGCAATTGGCACGATGACAAGATTCGCCACCAGTGAAACCGGCGTAATGAGATGGAAATACCAGTAAATCAATGGGAGTGATCCAAGCCAGGCGGCGAGTGAGACCGAGGCCGCGCCAACAATTGCGCTGCCGGCATTCGTCAATGCACGCCGCGCTGGGCTTACCAAAACACCTGGTAAAAACGGGTCAGAAGTAGCGATCCGTCGGAAGCGCTTAAAAACCGGCTCAGCGAACAATATGATCGCAGCCACAACAGCAAAGGAGAGCTGGAATCCGCTGCTAAACAGCTCGTTTGAATCCCAAAGCAGGATGAGAAAGGCCGCCGAAGCGAGACTGTTTAGGGAGAAGACTTTTCGGTCGAAGAAGATTCCGCCGAGCAAGATCGCACTCATGATCGCTGCCCGAACGCTTGCGGTATGCAGGCCCGTGATCGCTGCATAGAAGAACAGAAGCGGAATAATCATCGCGGTCGCCATCTTGCACGACAGACGGAGAACGGTCGCAGCTGTCCAGAGCAACCACGCGACAATTCCGACGTGGAGTCCGGCAACGGCGAACAAATGCAAAGTACCGGTTTGCTGGAACGGTTCTTCAATGTCGTCACGTGTTTGATGACGGAGCCCGAGTGTGGTGCCGCAGATCAAGCCGATCGCATCCGGCGAATCTTCGATCCCGCGACTCAGGGTACGTTGCATCCATTGGCGCGAGCGCGTTGCAGCACGCCGTACGGAAAATTCGCTGCCACTTCGCAGAATTTGACCATTCTCCGTGTATCGAACGATTAGCGTCCGATTCACACCGCGCCGGGCGAGATAGCTGCGCATATCAAATTCGCCCGGGTTTCGGGGCGGCTCGATTGGTTGCAGAGTACCGAAAAGAGCGAGTTGGTCGCTAATGGCCGGTAAGCGACGCCACCGCACCACTACGGTGGCTTTTCCACTAAAGGCTTCGTCGCTGATCTTCGCGCGGTGTAGTTGAAGAAGGAAAACGGCAACGCCGTTACTTTCTACCTTCGGTTCGGTGACAACGGTTCCGATAACGCTAACTGGGCGAGCCGTCGTCCCTGCGGCATCGGCCAGCGCTTGGCTTGGCGCATGACAGAGGCGCGTGCTGTGGAGGCAAAAAAAGCTTGCCGCGACGACAGCAAAGAAGAGTGGAGTAAAAGGAAATAACAGCGCGCCGATCAGACCGATGACGGCGACGGCTAGAACCGGCAAACTGACGCTCGGGAAATAATCAGCTACGATAATGCCGATTCCGGCCGAGAAGGCCAGCCCGACGAATGGTTGCCGTGTCCGCCCGACCAAGCTACCTAGTCACTGACGACTACCCCGACCTTGATATCGTGCGCCTCGAGCAGAAGCGAAGAGACGATTTGAAAGTTAAAACAAACACCGATTTTCGCGGCCCGCGGGGTACGGCGCGCGAGAAAGCGATCGAAAAATCCACCACCACGTCCGAGGCGCCCCCCGTCACGTGTAAAAGCGAGTCCTGGTACGAGCACAAGATCCACGGGCGAGACTATCGGAATGTCATCATGTTCGCGCGCGGTCGGCAATATGACGATGATTTCGCTCCCTCGCCTGCGCAATTCCTCGACCAAGGTGGTGATGTGGGGCTCCGAATTTATCGGTTCAAACAGCATCGCGACCCTCGCGCTTTTCCACACCGGTAGCTCAGCCACGCGTTCGCAAATGACGCGGGAACGAAGCGCGCGATCGTCCGGTGTGAGAGCGCGCAAACGTTCGCGCATCTGCGCCCGCACCGTTTCTTTTGAAGCATGATTGTCACCGTTCATGACGGCAAAACGTTTTGCTTCACTCGCGCGAGCTTATATGCTTGCCGGTAAGTGCCGACTCCTTTTTCAAAAAAAACCAATGTCGTTCGTCAGGCGTCGGATAACGGCGCCAGGACCAAAAAATCGACGCGGGTTGGATTGCGACCGGGCATGGCATGGCACCGGCGTAATTTTCTTACGCAAGTTTTAATTCCTTCGCTTTTCACCAAGCGTTCCGGTGACGAAGCTGCGCCCCGATTCCCAAAGATTAGACCAGGGGAATACGCCATTACCTGGATCGGACACGCTTCCTTTCTTATTCAGACGCACGATTACAACGTGCTCATCGATCCAAACTGGGCGCGCTGGCTCAAGGTTATCAAACGACTGAAACAACCCGGCTTTGAGATTCACCATTTGCCCGATATCGACCTGGTCCTGGTGACCCACGCGCACTTCGATCATCTTGACCGGCGAACGCTACGCCGCATCGCTTCGGACCAGCCAATTGTCGTACCGGTCGGCGTTGGCAATCTCGTGCACGATCTTGGATTCAACATCGTACACGAATTGGACTATTGGCAGACCGTTGAGCTCGGTTCGCTAAAAATTTCCCTGACCCCCTGTCACCATTGGGGTGCGCGTTTTCTCGCCGATTTGCATCGCGGCTTCGGCGGGTTTGTCATCGAGGCTAATGGCCGGGGGATTTTTCATTGCGGCGACAGTGCCTATTTCCCCGGCTTTAAGGAAATCGGAGAACGGCACGACATCGAAATTGCGCTGCTACCGATTGGGGCCTATGACCCGCCTAGCGGCCGGGAAGTGCACATGAATCCGGAAGAAGCGGTCCAGGCTTTCCTGGAGCTTCGGGCAAAGAAATTGGTGCCGATGCATTACGGTACCTTTCGCCTCGGCTACGAACCGCTGGATGAGCCGCTCTCTCGCTTGCTCGCGCGCGCGCGCGAAGCCGGCATTCACCATGATGTTCTGGTCATGACCGAAGGTCAGCCAGTCGTGCTTTGAATTGCCGCAACGGGTGAACCGGGCACGGCGCGCGACGATCATCGGCGCGATCGCCGCCGGCAGCTTCGCAATCGCGTTCGGCTTATTGCTGCTGACGCACGATCCACTCGTCTATTGGAATGATGATTACGAGCTCTCGATTTTGCCGGTCTGCGCGGATATTGCGCGGGCTTGGGATCACGGCGAATTCCCGCTGCTCAGTCCCTATTCGTGGATCTGCGGCAACCTCGCGGGCGAATTCCAATACGGGGTGTTTTCGATTTTCATCAACGCGCTGATCATCTGTATTTGGAAATTCCCGCTGGTTTTTTCTGAGCAAGCCGCCGCGCTCGCAATCACGCAACTCGCGGTGCTCGCGGCTGGTGGATTCATGCTTGGTCACGGCCGGAATTTGTCGATCGCCCATTCCGTCCTTATCGGCTTGGTCGCCTCGGTTAACGGCTGGATCGTTTGTTGGGGGGCCACCGACTGGTTCGGTGCGCTTGGCGCATTTACCTGGCTGCCATGGGCGTGGTGGGCAGCGGAGCGCTCTCTCGATTGCCGCGGTTCCCGCTGGCGATTTCTTTGGCCGGTGCCTTTTGTTTACCTGCTCGTAACCGGTGGATTTCCCTACACGGTCCTGATGCTAGTTCTCGTACTTATTTGGTTAACGACTCGCGCCGTTTACGAAACCCGCACCCTGAGAACAATCTTCCCACTCCTATGTGGTACAGCGCTAGGTTTCGGTCTCAGCGCACCGGCCTGGCTCGCTTTATTGGATTATGTCCACGGTTCCGCACGACAATTGCCGGATTCTGCGGCGCATTTTCAATGGCTGGTCCCGCCGAACGCGTGGCCAGCGCTGATCCTCCCTTGTTGGACGGTGAAATGGGCTGATTTCTCCTCCCGAATGATGCCCCATGCCGGGACCGAGCTTGCTTGTGGCCTTGTTCCACCGGTGGCGCTGATCGCCGGAGTAGTTGCGAAAGGTCGACTGCTTTGGCGAAATGTTCGCTGGGAACTTGGACTCCTCTTGGTTGTCCTCCTGCTCGCGATGATGCCGACGGCGGGCGTTTTTCGATGGAGCTTTCGCTGGTTGCCGCTTTTCCATCTCATCCTTGTCCTTTGCGCAGCAGAAGCGTTGCGGTTGTTACCGGCAGGCGAAATTGCCCGCCCTTTAGCACGACCCGGATTCCTCGCGCTCGTACTTGTCGCAATTACGGCCGCCACGATGCGATGGTTGGAAGTTGGCGGAACATACGCCCTCCCGCTGACGTGGATTTTTCTCTCGATCGCTTTGGTTTGGATGGCGATCGAGTTGGCGTGGCCCAAGTCAACGCTCCTCCGCGATTGGATGCCGACTGCGGTTGGATTCGCCGCATTGCTCACGACGTATTTTTGCATTCCGCCGAATAGCGGCGTCCCCAAATACAATTTTTCGCAAAATCTGCTTAATCTCGCTCCACTCGATTCGGCGCGACTTTATTTGAGCATCTATCCTCCGCCTGAAAGCGCTTATCGCATCGAGGCTCGCCACGACCCGGTGGGGCAAACGGTGCGGCCGGGTAGCGGCCCGATGTGGGCCCGCTTACGATTCATCAACGGTTACAGCCCAATCCGGCCGGCGGGAGTAGCACGTCAATTTGCCAGCGCCATCCATGGGGAGATCGATTTAAGTACGGCCTCCTGGCTGTTAAGCAATGAAGGCAGCTCCGCCGGATTGCTTTCCCGCATTGGTATCGACGGCATCATCGTCGCTCGCGAATTCAGTTTCGTTCCGCAACCGGCGAGTGAATGGATGCTTGCGGTGGAAACCGATGAAGGACGGGTTTTTCACCGGCGTGGCGATCCGATTCCGACGATTCGTGCGCTGGATCTTGATGGCAAGCATCCCACAGCCAGCGTGAAGGACGTGCTTGAATCGCGAAACTCATGCAGCGCGTCGGTCGTGACCGGTGACCAGCCGGCGCTCATCACCTTCTCCCGTCCTTTTTTTCGGGGCTATCAAGCGCGCATCGGTGGACGTCAGCTTGCGGTGAATTCTTATCGAGAGCTGACTCCAGTAGTAGAAGTGCCAGCCAAGACTAGTGGCCGATTAGTCGTGAGATATCGGCCAGCGTGGCTCGTGATCGGCGTCACGCTTGCGATCCTGTCGGGCTCGATCTGGCTCGTGTCCCTTCTTCTCGCGGCTAGGTCACCCGCGCCAGGTCGCGCTCAATAAACGTCCCGCTTGTAGCGCTTGTCCGTCTTCAGTTTCTCAATGTAGGCATTGGCTTCCTCAACGGATTTGCCCCCTTGTTCACGAACGATTCTGCGCAAGGCGGCATCGAAAATTTCGGCGGCGTTTTCGAGCATGCGATGTTGAACGTACATTTTCTGCGCCTGATCGCGCGAGAAGGCGGTATCGAGTCGGGTCAAAACGCCGTCGGCCTTAAATCTTTCCAAGTCCGCGCGATAAGAAAAATCGCAGGCTTCGCGCTGCGATCCAAAGAACAACCAATTTCGGCCACATGCTCCGATTGCTTGGCGTTCCTGAAGAAATGCACGGAATGGCGCCAATCCTGTGCCTGGACCAACCATGATCACTGCGGTATCAGGATTCTCAGGGAGATGGAAATGTTTGGCGACGGCCGGATAAATCGGCACCGGACCATCGTTCGCTCGATCAGCCAGAAATGCGGAGGCGACGCCTGCACGCATCCGTCCATGACTTTCATAACGGATTACATCAACCATAAGGTGCACTTCGTCTGGATAGAGGCGCAGACTGGAAGCGATCGAATAAAGCCGCGGCTGCAGCTTTGAAAGCAACGCGACAAACTCGGTCGGCGTAAATCGCGCCGACGGATGATCGACCAGAAAATCGATCACCTCCATTCCCCAGAGGTACTGCTGCAAGTCATGTTTGCGGGAGGGATCCAGAAGATCGCCCAGTAATGGTGTGGCGGAGGCGCGTTCGACGATTGCTTTCAAGAATTTTGGTGTGGGCGTCGTGATGCTGTAATTATGCAGCAACGCCTCGCGAAACGGGGCCGATTCCGTTTTCGTTGCCGGGACAGTCTCGTTCCCAGAGACGCCTAATGCCTGAATAATTTCGTTGACCAGCTGCGGATCATTTGACGGATAGACCGCCATCGAATCGCCCGGCTCGTAATGAAAACTCGATCCAACGATCGAAATTTCGAAATGACGCGTCTCTTTACCCGAGTCCTCGCTACTGATCCGGCGATTCACGAGCAGCTTCCCTGGAAACGGACGAGTGCGAGAGTACGGGGGTTTTGCCGTTTCTGCGGTCATCGGCTGCAACTACTCGGCGTCATTACAGATGGCAAGCATGGAGTGGCGGAACGAACCTCTTTCGGCCTGCCTGCTTGCTTCGCAAAATGACTTTGTTATCGGCGCCGAGGCCAGGCGGTTGCGCATCTCGCTGGTAAAAATAGACTGCGCTCCGCGTGTTCGACCGCACGCACCGCCCATGTCCGATCACGACCGAGACATTATCACGCCGGTTGCCTTAGCGCCGCACGATCCCTACGCGGCATTTCGTTTCGGAGCGTTCAATCTCTACATGACTGGGAATTTGCTCTCGATCATCGGCCGGCAAATGCTCGCAGTGGCGGTTGAATGGGAAATTTACGCGCGCACGCATTCGGCTACGGCATTGGGTCTTGTCGGCTTGGTGCTGGCTGTTCCAGTCGTGGCCCTCTCCCTCTTGGCGGGGCATCTGGCTGATAAATACAGCCGCAAATCGATCATTATCGTTTCACAGTTGTGCAGCGCGGTCGCGTCTGCGGCGCTCGCAGTGGTCTCGTGGAAACATCTGGCTATTCCGGCCTGGTCGATCTTGCGCCACGGCAACGATTGGTTGCGTGCGATCGCCGGAATTTTCGAGCGACATCAATCGGCATTCCATTTCGACGATATGTCAGTCCCACTTATTTACATGCTGCTGTTCGTCGCAGGTACCGCACGCACGTTTGCCTGGGCAGCGCGAAGCTCATTTTTCCCAACTCTGGTGCCGCGCGACGCCTTCGCCAACGCTGTCACCTGGAACAACAGCGTTTTTCAAATCGGCTCAGTCGCGGGTCCAGCCATCAGCGGATTTATCGTCGCGCATATCAGTTTCGCCTGTGTTTACGTCATCGATGCCATCTGCGCGTTTCTCTTTTTCGTCTTGATGCTGCCCATTGCTCGTGCGCCGCGGGCGGGGGATCGTGAACGGCAAAATACATGGCGCAGTTTGGTCGCAGGAATGCGATTTGTCCTGAGTAAGCAGGTCATTTTGGCCACGATCACGCTTGATCTCTTCGCCGTTCTCTTGGGCGGCGCGACCGCTTTGCTTCCAATATTTGCCGATCAGATCTTGCATGTCGGACCGGTTGGACTCGGTTGGATGCGCGCGGCCCCAGCCATCGGGGCGTTCGCAACCGCTTTGCTGGTGGCGTATCTGCCGCCCATGAAGCAATCTGGCAAAACCCTTCTTTGGTGTGTTACCGGATTCGGGATCGCTACGATTTTGTTCGGCCTCTCGCGAGCATTTTGGTTCTCGCTGGCAATGCTGTTCATGATCGGCGCCTTCGATAGCGTGAGCGTGATCATTCGAGGAACAATCGTCCAGCTGGTTACACCCGACGAAATGCGTGGGCGCGTCTCGTCTGTGAACAATATCTTTATCGGCACTTCGAACGAGTTCGGCGCTCTTGAATCGGGTTTGACCGCGGCGCTGTTCGGTCCCGTAATTTCGGTCGTCGGTGGCGGAATCGGGACCATCCTCATCGTATTCGGTGTGACAAAATGGTGGCCGGAAACACTCCGAATTGGGAGGCTTGATAAAACGTTACGTTAGGGTAATCGCGACTCACTCTTCCAGTCCGGTCCGCCAGTCGAACGGACACGTGACGTGGCGACCCTGGACTCGCTGTGGCGGGTTCGTTTAATCGCCCTAGCTTCCCAGATCATGAAAGTGGCTGCTGCCCAAATTTCCTGCGCACCCGGCGATCTCAACGCAAACGTGGCGGGAACGGATGACGGTGTTACTTTCTGTGGCACCTCTGCCATAATCGACCCATACGGTGCGATTGTTGCAGCTGCCTCTGTCGATCGCGAGGAACTGATCCAAGCCGAGATTTCGGAAGATGTCATCAGGTCCGTCCGAAGCCGAATGGCGGTATTCGACCATCGTCGACCAGAGTTGTACTAATCGTTCGCAATCAGACCGACGCCAACTCAAAACGCGCCGTGAAAAGAAATCATCCCGTAAGGTGCGCCGGGTCCATCCTCTTTAAACCGGATGTCAGCGCGATAAAAATCAAAGCTGCGATATGGCTGATAGCCGCCCTCGGCATCGATCGAAAGCCAGTTCGTCAGTTTCCAATCGACTCCAGCGCCTACTCGCACTTCGCTGTAGGTGAGGACAGCATGGTTCAATTGCGGCAAGCCATGATCGCTGCCGAAACGATCGCCCACGCGGAAATTTGTTTCTTTTAAATCCGCGCCGATATACACCGTCACGTTCTTGTTCAGCTCATACTCAAGGCGGGGGGTGGGAAGAACAGCATTGAGCACCCACTGCGGCTGAAACTTCCAGCGAATGCCGCCGCCGGGCAGGACCGGATATTTTCGGTCAATATCGACGCTGATACCGAGAACAATTTGCAGATTGGGGTTGTAGATGTAGGTGCCACCGATGACAAACGGCATATTGAAATCGGTCGAACCAGACCGGAAGGCTTCGCTGTAGACTCCAGGCATCGCTTCGACTCGCAACAGAACTGAATCCGATATTTGGGTGTCGATTCCCACGACCGCGGCGACAGATTGCAAGGTATTTGGAAGCGGCGCCCTCTGACTCAATCCGAACGAGAACTGCTCGTATTCCACGCCAAGACGTAGGACGCCAAGTTTGATTCGCGGGGTCAAGACGAAGCGAATAAACGTGTTACTCTCGTCGAAATTAGACACGCGGAGCTTCCCTCGCGTAACATTGGCTTCACCAATGTAAGTTTCGTCGAAGGAATATTCTCCCGTCCAGATGTCTGCTGCCAAGGTACGTGTCGTGACCACAAAAATTGCCAGCAGTAGAGACCGATTGAAGATCGCGCACATGAATTTCACCGCGCGGTGTCTTTGCGGAAGAGGGTAATCGATTTCGCTACATCTTTCATCATCGCCGATTCCGAGCCAAGCTTTTCCACGCCTCGTAGTGTGGCAAGTGAGGCGGATGAGATCATATCGCCGCGCCAGACGAGCGTCGATGCCTTCCCGTTCACCTCCACCGGCCACATCTGATAGAGAGCGAGGTCGGCGTAATAGCCGCCGCTTGCATAATAAAATACATCTGCCGCCTCCGCGCCGCCGCCAGTCGCCCGCCCATAAAACGCCCCCAGCGAAGTCACCCCCATGTCCTCTACGTTGAGCATTTCCCAATATAGTTCCGGCTTGAGCGACCCACTGCCCCGTCCAATGCCGGTACTATCCAAAAATCCCGCGAACTGCTTACGGATTTTGGCCTGTTCGCGGAGCAAACCGTTCAGTTCCTCACCCGCGCGAATTGCATTTCCGGTGTGATTGTATGGAGCAAGAGCAGATGTTCCGCCGGACGCGAAGGCCCGTGCTCGTCCGGTTAAGACGTTTATCCAGAAATCACCGATTGCTCCCGCCAGTGTGCCATCTCCAGGTTTCCACCGGGCCGCTTCCTCTCGGCTGAGCTGAAGGTCAGCTGACATTTTGTTGGTGGCAGCGACAAAGGCGCGCATGGCGGCGTTGTCCGGGGCCTGCTTGATTTTTGCGAAGGCCGCTTCGGTCGGAGATCCGGGCACATCGGCGTGCATGAAAACCTTCAGTTCGCGATGTGCGCTGGGATTCCAGTTCCGTAATGCCTCAAGGTGCTGTCCGGGTGTGCCTGACACGACATAACAGCTTTGCACGGAAAGATAGCGCGGATTAGCCATGGGCGGGCCATGCGCAGTTTTGACATCGGTTTTCGCCAGCTGGGCCAGATCGATTTTATCGAAAACCGAAAAGCTGCTGAGTTCAGAGAGCGGATCAGCTGATGCCGGGCGCTCGACCAACATCAGCAAGGCGACAACCGAAACATAAATCGGGTGAACGTTTCTCATGGGCAAACTTCTAGGCGCGGGGACCACGGTTGCAAATTTGGCCATGACATCGCAATACAAAGGCGATGACCAGGCCAGTTATTTCGCTGCAAGGCTTGAGCAAGAGCTACGGCCGGCTGGAGGCCGTGCGGGATCTTACCTTCGATATCAATGCCGGGACCATTTTCGGTTTTCTCGGGGCCAACGGAGCCGGGAAAACAACGACGATGCGCATGCTCTGTGGTTTGACTCGACCAACGCGCGGCTCGGCCACGATTGCCGACGCCGATGTTTGGCGAAAGCGTCACATTGCGCGCTCCAAATTCGGTTACGTTGCTCAGCGGTTCAGTTTGTATCGGGACCTTACGGTCGCCGAAAATTTTCGCTTTTTTGGGGGGGCCCATCGGATGCCTCCGCGCCAAATCGAACCCCGCATCCAGCACGTCCTAAGCTTGATCGATCTGGAAGGAAAACGTGACGCTCCTGCCGGCAGCCTGTCTGGCGGCATGCGTCAGTTGCTCTCGCTTGGTTGCGCGATTATTCACGACCCGCCCCTTCTTTTTCTGGATGAACCCACCTCGGGTCTGGATCCGGTGCATCGACAGCAGATTTGGGATTTGCTCTACAACTTCAGTCATCGTGGTATCACCATTTTCGTGACCACGCATTACATGGACGAGGCCGGGCGTTGTACGGAGGTGGGTTTTCTGGCTTCTGGCCGCTTGCTGGCCAAGGCGACTCCCCGCGCTCTCATTCACTCTTTCCGGGTGCGCCTGTTGGAGCTGAACATCGAGCCGATTATGACTGCACTGGTCAAATTGCGCTGTGCGCCAGGCGTGCTCGGGGTCTCACTCCGGAGCGGACGCTTACGGATTTATTCAGCCGACCCGGAACGACTGATTGAGAGCTGGCATGCGGCATGGCCGTTCCCGGATTTGCATCTGAAAGAGAAACGCTGGGTCGAACCGGACATGGAAGATGTTTTTAACGCCTACTCCCAAGGCTATGACGCGATGATCGAGCCAACCTCATGAAGCGAATCTCCATCCGCGCAGTTTCCAGCGTCGCGCGCAAAGAATTTTTGCACATAATTCGCGATCGAAGAGTGCTCGTCCTGCTGCTAATTTTACCGCCGCTTTTCACCCTCATCTTCGGCTACGCTTTTGAAACTGGTGAGCCGACGGACGTTCCGGCGCTTTTAATTAACCGTGATCAGAACGAGCGCACCCAGCGGTTCGTCGATCTCGTTCTAAAAAATAAGACGTTTGCCTGGAAAAACGCGCCGCGCGAGACAACGAATGAGGGCGATTTGGTCGGCCGCCATGTGCAAGCGGCGCTCCTTATCCCAGCCGGCTGGAGCGAAAGTCTTAGTAACGGCGATCCAAAGCCGCTCCCTTTCTACGTCGACGGAAGCGACACCAATACCGCTGACGCGCTCACCGGCTCCCTTCAGCGGAGCCTGGGCGAATTCCAATTGGGCGAACGGCAGGTGATGATCGATTCGTTGCCTGAAGAAGTTTTCGAGCTGGGTAAAAAACTACCGGTCGAAGTGCGCAAGCAGTTTACTTCAGCCATGAGCCAGTGGGAGGTTAAGCCCGAGATCCTTTACAATCCGAAGTCGCGCTTCATCGATTACGTCACCCCCGGAATTATTGGCTTAATTCTGCAATTGCTCACCGTCACGCTGATGGCATGCACGATCGCGCGCGAACGCGAGTCGGGCACACTCTACCAGTTAATGGTCACGTCGCTGCGCCGCAGCGAGATCGTGCTCGGCAAAATCGTGCCATATCTCGCCGTTTCGGCGCTGATTATTCTCATCATTCTGCTGCTGATCGCGTTTCACTTTGAAGTGAAACTGAGATCCCCGCTTGTGCTCGCGGTCGTTTGCCTGCTCTTTTTGCTTTGCTCGCTTGGTCTTGGCCTCCTCATCTCCGCCATTTCACGAACTCAAACCCAAGCCATCCAATTTTCCGTTTTTTTCCTTCTGCCGGTTTTCGTTCTTTCCGGGGCCTTCGCCCCCGTCGAACATTTGCCGCCCTTCATTCAAGGTGTGGCGGAGATTTTCCCGCTGACGCATTTTTGTCGCGCTTTTCGCCTGGTGAATTTGTATCAAGCCGGTCCCTCCTTTTACGGAATTGATCTCGTCGTGATGTTGGTCGGCGCGATTGTGACCTTTTTCGGCGCAGCACTGCTGCTGAAGCGGATCGAGCAATAAGAGCGGCAATTCCGGCGCGCGGTAGGCGGCCGCTTTACATGGTAAAATCGATCCGTCTTTGGTGATCAGTATGCGACTTACGCGGGTGCGATTCTACTGGGCAGCAATGGTTTTGATGGCGGCGCTTTGTTTGCAGGCGGTAGGCGCAACCTCAGGCGAGCCGCCCAATTCGACTCCGCAGCAAGTGTTTGATGGCATGCGCCATAGTTTCCGTGCGGAGAAGGCCAAGGGAGTCCATGCGCGTTATCAATGGGATCTCAGCGGGCCCAATGGTGGGCAATGGTGGATCAATGTGAACGATGGAAAATTCCAAATGGGCCGGGGCAAGATCGATAATCCAAACGTGACATTCATCGCCAGCGATCAGAGTTGGGTTGCCCTATCCAATGGCACCCTGGGCGGTAAATGGGCTTTTCTTACCGGCCGCTTAAAGGTTCGCGGCAGTCAAAGCCTGGCGAGAAAGCTCGACGAGATTTTTCCTTAGAATTTTGCTTCGACCGAAAGTCGGACGTAGGGGGCTGGATCAGTCACCGCACGTTCATGGGCTCGAAAAAAATCGAATTCCCGCCGGACGGTGCAGCCGGCTCCGGCAATAATTTGGAACGGCTTGATTCCAGAATATTTTGCCTGCACGCCGACGCGATCCTCACTGTACTCGACGATGGCATTGTGGAGCTGCAATTTGTGCTCGGTGGTTAGCACATCATCGGTGCGGAAACTCTCGTAATATAGCTCAGCCAAAAGCCGAAACTGCCAATCATCATTCGGCTCATAAACTAGCGCCGGCTTCGGAAACACTCCTTCCAGCCGCGTTTTATCGCTGATCAACCAGATAATGCCACCGCCGGGAGCCACGATCGGGTGCTGATAGAGGGCGCCGCCCAATCCGATCACACCAAAAACTTTGTCCTTCTTCAGGGGGAAGCTAACGAAAATCTTCCACGGCACATCAACGGCGTCGCCAGTGATTCTGTTCTCGAAATAAACGCCCGGGTCCAGCTCGATGCCCGCGCCGGCATGATCGTGGACAACATATTCGAGGGCGAGATGAGCATAGGCCGATTGCAAATGATTAGGCAGGCCGTTTTCGGAGCCCCCGAAATCGAAGCGCTCGTACTCGACACCAGCCCGGAAATACCATTTGCCGGTAATGAGAAAGCGATGGTCGTAGCTGAAATCGTCGTAGAGCGACTCGCCATTACCGAGTTTCGTTTCGTGAAAATCGCTATTAAAGGTGTAGGTCCCTTCGTATGAGAAAAGATCGTGTGAGTTTTGGTCTGCAGGTGTGGGCGCTGGTTGTGGCTCGGGCGCCGGGCCGCCAAACGCCACTGCGTTAACCACGAGAAAAGCGATTAAGATCGAGGATCGAATTCTTTGCATAGCACCTTGTGGATAAGCGGAACAGCAGTGTATCGGACGGGCGTGTGGAAGTTGATGTATCGAAGTACCATGATCTCAGCAAGCGATCATTTAAAAGCAACTGCCGCGCCGCGCTAACGAGGCTCTATGGCACAGTCCCTGGCGCATTAGAACTTGACCAACCGGAAATGATGAATATCCTAGTTAGCCCTTTTTTGTGACCCCCTCATTTAGTCTCCCCCCGATCTGTGCGGCCATTGCAATGGTGAATCCATTGGCCGGCCCCGACACCCAAATGGCAACCTGGTTCCACCAGCATCTCACGCAAACGTTTGTGACGATATTACGGGCGTTAAGCGAACCCGGTTCGAGTGACTTTATCGGGATCCTTCTATTTGCGATCGTTTTGTTTTTTATATGGAAACGCTGGTGGCCATCGCTTCTCACGTTGGTTGTCGCGGTGCCCGGCGGCATGTTGCTGAATGAAATGGTGAAGCTCCTTGTTCATCGCCACCGTCCCTATGTCGATGGCGCCTTCGTGGACTGGTCGGGCTATAGTTTTGCCAGCGGCCACACCATCGGCGCGACGCTGCTCTATGGGCAGCTCGCCCTCTTTATCCTTCCGCTAATAAAAAGGCGGCACCGCCGTGCGCTGGTCATTGCCACTACCACAGTGCTCATCTTGTCGGTTGGATTTAGCCGAATCGCACTGGGTGCGCATTATTTAACGGACGTTCTTGCCGCGATTTTTTTCGGCAGCTTCTGGCTGATGTTTTGCTTGATTACGGGAAGGCTCATCCGCAGACGCAGTTCAGGATCCATGGTCCCGGCGGAGTTGCTGCTTGCGTCCGACAATGAGGTTATTCTCGTGCCGGTCGAACCTGTAGCCGATCGCCCGCAAAGTATCTCGGGCTGAAATGGCGTTGTAGGCGAATCGCCGCAGCTCGCGTTTTCGAGCTGATATCCCCGAGCGAGTCCTCTAGCGCTGATCCGAATCAGCTGTAATGAAAACGCCCAGGAAACTCCGATTGACGGCGTATTTCCTGGGTCTCGTGGGGGCGGCGCTTTTCACCGCCTTGCTTGTTCGCCAAGGGGTAATGTCGGTCGGTGCGGCAGTCGCCACGGCAGGATGGGGCATCGCGGCAGTGGCGGCTTTTCATCTCCTGCCGATTTTGCTCGACGCTCTTGCCTGGCAGGTGCTCTTTCCACCAGGCGATCGCCCACGATGGCAGAGTTTGTTTTGGATGCGTTGGATCGGCGAATCGATCAGCAACCTCGTGCCATCTGCCACCGTCGGAGGGGATATTGTGCGGGCGCGGCTAGTCGCTATCAGTGGTGTGCCTTTGTCCACCGCAGCCGCGACCATAATTGTCGATATTACGCTGGGCATCGTTACCCAGATTGTTTTCACCCTGCTCGGGTTGGCGTTGCTTATCAATGTAACCGGACGCACCAGTTTCGTTCGGCCAACTTTGATGGGAACGTTGATCGGTGTCGCTGCTGTTGCCGGTTTCTATTTCGCGCAACGGCGCGGGATGTTCCGTTTTTTCAGTGTCATTATCACTCGACTGGTCAATTCACCGGAATGGAGTTCGCTGGTAGAAGGCGGCGAGACGCTGGACCAAACCGTGCGTGCTTTATATGGGCGCCGGCGCGGTGTGCTGGCGTGCTGTGCATGGACAATTGTTTCGCTTGTCGCTAGCTCGGGCGAAATCTGGATTGCGCTCCAGGCGCTTGGTCTGCCGGCCACGTTTGTCAACGCGATCATCATCCAAAGCATGGCCATGACGATTC
>QHNB01000017.1:0-2161 GCA_003217965.1 Verrucomicrobiota bacterium
CCTTCCTCTGGGCTGGCGGCCGCGATGCAGCTGATCGAATTCGGTGCGCCTTTGGAGATATTTGTCGTGCCATCGATTGGATCAACCGCGATATCGAACTGCGGTGTGCCGGGGAGCCAGGTACCGAGCTGCTCTCCTTTGAAAATGCCAGGCGCATTATCTTTGATGCCTTCGCCGATTACGACTTCACCGCAGATGTTCATCAAGTCGAACATTCCACGGATGGCGTCAGAAGCGGCGGCATCGGCCGCTTCCTTGTCCCCGCGCCCCAGCCATTTTAGCGAATTGAGTGCGGCTGCCTCGGTTGCACGCAGGAAATCAATTTCGAGAATACGCTCGATATCCTGATAATTCTGGCGCGGTAATCGGGGCATGTGAAATAGCTATTCTCCGTGTGCCGACGATGGCTGACAAGTGGACAGCTACCAACATCGGCGTGAGCTCCGGCAATACGCATTTTGAACAACCAGTGGGCAACTATTTCATGTGATCGCGATCCATTCCGCCAGCACCGTGTAATGACGGGCGAATCCGAAGAAAAACTTGGAACCCGTAACCGACGCCATCACCGTAATAGCGGTTTAAATCGCTTGACCGGTGATCAATCGTGAACTGCCCGCCAAGACCAACATCGAGATCGTTGCCGTGCGTCAAATCACGCACATAACCGAGCGAGGCGGCGAAAATCGGGAAGACTTTTTGGGAATCCGCTCCGCTTAACGCGAGCTCCTGCCCGGATTTCTCGACTCGCTCGATCCGCGTGTAAAACGTGTCGCGCCCACGCTGGAAGTGGGATTCGAGCAGGAATGACTGTGTTTTGCCTTCACCGGCCGTGTTATTTTGCCCCCAGACGAACGTTGTCGCCCAGTTCGAGTCGGGGCCGAGCGGCACATTATATATAACTGAGGAGGTCGTGCGGTGGCGGTTCGCATTCGGCTCAAGAGCCTCCGGGCTCTTCAAATAGCCATGCGAGAATTGCAATGCCAGATTAGGTGTCGGATTCCAGGACAGGCGTCCACTGGCCGAATCAAAGCGCGGCCGATCGAAATCACAGCGGTTTTCATCCGGCTCCCGGCCGGTGAAAACGCTTCCCTCAATTTTTACCGTGCGCCAGACGAGTCCGGCAGTGGCGACTCCGAAGGTTACATGGGTAGAATCCTGCCAATGGTGACCAAGCGGTGCATCGGGATCATCCATCGCTGAAATACGATGCATGAACGTGGGGGGACCGAGAGCCGGCTCGCCTGGATAACCGAAGTAGACAAACCCGGATAGGTCATCCATGACTTTTTGGGAGTAGGAAACAGATAGTTCGCTAAACAAGTCGTGCGGGTGTTGCCGATCATGCAGCGGCTGATTGTGCCACGACTCACCTGATTGAAAAAGCAGCGGGTACTCGCGGCCGCCCTCGGTCAATGGATCAAGACTCATCATCAGACGCGCGCCGATTTGCGCAGTATCTCCAAGGGGATGCGAATACATTGCCATGATCCAATTCGGCGCATCGATCCGATCATCGCCTCGACGCGTGCTCACGTTAGTGTAACGAGGGAACGCTGCTCCATGGAGCATGACCGTGTCTTCTCCGAACATGAACATTCGCCCATACATTGGCGATGAGTCCGGCAGCCAGCTTGTGCCTGAGCCTTCCCGGGACATCGGATCAGCCAAATCCACAGATGATTTCATCATCGCGCCATGCTCGTGCTCGCGATGGACACTCTCGTGAGGACCGGACTGACGGCCCATTCCACTCATATGATGAGCGTCAGTGCCGTGCGTTTGTTTTTTCGGCGGCTCGCGCTTCGGCACCAACTCCATCCCGCACTTCGGACATTTGCCGGGTTTGTCGGAGATGACTTCGGGGTGCATAACGCAGGTGTATTTTGGAGGTGGCGAGGACGATAGCGATCCACGTGGCGAAGGAGAATTTTGCGGACAGGCGCTGCCGATCGCGTAGATCATCGCGATTATTCCCAGGAAGAAGATTTTGGTTTTCAAACGTTAGGATAAAGGATTTTTCAGTGTCGAAGTAGGATTTGACCGGTAATCGAGTTGATTGCCGAACATCGATTCGCCGCAGTGGCAACGGCTCCAAGCCAGGCGAAAACGCAGGCGATACGCCTGCCACTACAGCCAAACTAAGCCAAAATCGGCGGAG
>QHNB01000017.1:2203-23589 GCA_003217965.1 Verrucomicrobiota bacterium
GACCGATGGCAAAGCAATTCTTCGCTACATGCGTGGTCGCGAGGACGCGGGTAGTAGCCAGCGTCTTGCAACAAGGAAGATCAGTAGAGTGTGAAGGTTTTGGCAGCTGTTTTTGCGCATGCATGGGACAGCCTTCGCTCTTTTCCGAGGCAAGCGGCCGCGGAGCAGCCGTCAGCACGCAATGATTCGAGAGGCCAAACCAGGCGCAAATCGCAATAGATGCGGCGCACGCGCGCAGGATTGAACGCTCGAAAACCAGACTCACGCCGCGCATCATCTCGCGCAGAAATTGGACGCACTCAAATTGTTTATGTGACTGTTCATGCGGAACTTCAGAGATGAGGCGATTGATGACTTTTGTCTTGCTGGCATTAATCGGGCCTCTTGCTCTCGCGAAGGAGATCAAATAACGAGCCCGGACCATGCCTATACTTTTGCTTACGGCGCCGTCTTTTCGCATCAAGTGGAACGCGAGCCATTGACCAATCAACTGATCGCGAATGTCACCTTCAGCAATTATCCATGCACCGGTGATCGCCAGCCTCGTTGCGATGACCTTCGATTTTCGTTTTCCCGGTCTGCGATTTGACGCCGCGCATCAGATATTTTTTGCGCGTGTGGGGCGCAATGAATGGATTCCGGTGGCGGAATGCCGCCCGAACCTTCCTTACAGCGGTTATGCGCTCGCGTCCGGCGCGAAGATTTTCCTGCTCAAACGCAGCGGTCGCGTCACCGCGGTTCTCAGTGCCAGTAGTCGTCCGCGCGACGGCGCCCGGTGGGTACAAAACGACAACAATTTGTCTCTGCAGAATCTGCTTACGGGCTATTTCGCCGTTTTCTGCCCCTAGAGGCGTTCGCCTTCCGGACCTTCGGTTAACGGTCCGACTGTCCCCGAGCCCACGACATCCGGAGCGATGACATCGGGAACGTCCTCCGTTGGCGCAACTGCCGGTTTTTGCTTCTCAATTCGCGTCGCGAGCAGACAGGCTGTGAAAAGCAATGTCGCAGCGAGATAATATGGTGCGCCGGGCACATGGAACGGATGTTTGGGATCGATGAACCAGGAATAAGTTCGCGAAAACAAATAGGGTCCGATGATAAAGGCAATGGAGCGCAAACTTTGGATCGCACCCTGCAATTCACCTTGCTCCCGTTCGCTTACCCGGCGAGTCATCATGCCTTGAGCAGCGGGGAACGAAATGTTCCACATCGAAATCACCGGGATCGAGGCAAAATAGACCGCTCCGGTTCGGGCGACGCCGGCAATGACCATCCCAACGGCACCGAAAAACTGGCCGATGTAAAGAGTGCGGCGCTCGCCTAGCCAAGCAACGATTCGTCCAGTCAAGCCGCCGGAAATCGCCGCCGTACAGACGCCCACGACCGCAAGCGAGATGCCGATGGTA
Organism: Verrucomicrobiota bacterium; assembly: GCA_003217965.1. GTDB lineage: Bacteria > Verrucomicrobiota > Verrucomicrobiia > Chthoniobacterales > UBA10450 > AV69. The sequence goes on from QHNB01000017.1 coordinate 3,610, forward strand.
GTTTGATTCCAAGTGTAACGATAAATGGCGTAAAGCGCCCAAATCGTGAATACCTCATGCGAGATGTATGCCAGGAACTGGAGGGTCGCGAGTTTCCACAACTCCGAATGGGATCGCAGCAAGACAAGCGAACCGATCGGGTTCGCGCGGCGCAGTGTGAATTCTTGGCGCTGCTCGGGCGGCAGTGATTCCGGCACGAAGAAAAAGCCATAAATCCAGTTGAGAAGGCTAAAACCGGCAGCAATCCAAAATGGCAGACGCGGGCTGATATCTCCGAGTGGACCACCAACCGCTGGTCCCAGAATAAAACCCAGGCCAAAGGCCACTCCAATCATTCCAAACGCGCCCGCGCGCTTCTCTTTTGGAACAACGTCGGCGATGTAAGCCATTGCCGTCGGAATGCTGGAGGCGGTAATTCCGGAGATGATCCGGCCGAGGAAGAGCCAGCTCAGCGTCGGCGAAAGCGCCATGACGATGTAGTCCAGACCGAGGCCAAGATTCGAGAGCAAGATCACCGGTCGCCGGCCGAAGCGATCGGACACGACACCCAGAACCGGGGAAAAGAAAAACTGCATCGCGGCGAACACCGTGCCGAAGATGCCGTTCCAATCCGCTGCCACTTTCATGTTTCCGCCGAGAAAATCGAGAATCAGTTTGGGCAGCACCGGCGCGATCAACCCAAGGGCGAGCATGTCGAGCATGACGGTGACAAAAATAAAAACGACGGCAGCTCGACGTGTTTTCATTCTGCCATTTTTATGCCGGGAACTGGTTGCTGAAATTATTGCGCCTCGGCTCGCGCTTCGATCTGCGCAAGCGAGGGCTTCGCGCTTTCGATCCAGCTTCTTGTGGCAGCGAGTTCTTCCTCCTCGACCGGCGTTGCTCGCGGAACCGTATTATCGCTGCGGGCGATCGCGCCGGCAAAGCTGCGTGGACGTTTCCAATGTCGCCCGAACTTATAGAGTGCGTAATACATCGTCTTCGCTTCGGTCGCGCTCACACGGCTGCAACGCATGGCATTGTAAAACATGCGATCGCATTGTTCCCAGGAGCGCGTGTGCTGATCGTAGGAAACATCGTGGAGCACGGACGCATTCCGATATTTCCCCTCAAATGGACCACCCATAAGCGACCAAAGGGCCCGCGGAATCGAGGCCCCATCAACGTTCGATCCAGCCGGTGCGATCCAGACTTCACCATCCGGATCGGTGTAACGTAACTCGCTTAAAAGCGTCATGGTGCGGCCGTCATTTTCCCAACGTGCTTCCACCTGTCCGCTGTAATAGCCCCAGGGATGTCTCTGCCGCTGCGCTTGTTCCATCCAAACCGGACCAGTGCGATGCGAAGCGCAGCCGCACAGGACAAAGCCAAGAAAAATTATTGTCCGGGAAAACGTCATGGATGAGCATCAAGCTTCGACCAGCGGTCTCACGCGTGGTTTGGGATTGCGACTCTTGTCCGAACCGCTAGCTGATTCGCGCCGAAATTGTTTGACGTAAAACATCATGAAAACGCCTGCGACGATCAGAAGTGAGCCGATCCATTTTAGTAACCATCCTGGATCGCGTAAAATCTGTACCGTGCTTTGACTCAGATTTTCCGGGTTCCATGATGCCTGCGAAATCTTAAAAGTCAGTCCGCTCCATGTTCTCCACCAAGCGCTCGGAAAGCTAAATGGATGATTCATCCAGCATTGTCCGTTCGCGGTCTCCCCATCCGTGGTTGAGATGCGCAAACTACTCTTAAATCCGGCCGGGGCATCGCTGCCTTCATTTCGGGTCACCTCGAAATCCAGTAACTCGAGTCCGACTGGCAGCGGCACTGTTCGCCAGCCGTAAGCAATTGCGATCGGATTTGGTGAGGTGGGCACAGTGATTTGCCAACCGGCTGGCACCCATTGCTCGAAGGTTTCGCCGTCCTGCTCCACGCGCACGCGCACGCCGTCAGGTAATTGAGAAATGTCCTTTTCGGCTTTGACTGGCGTAAAATCCATCCACTGCTCGGCGTGAGGCAAAACCCGATCGACAACGAGCTGCCAATCCGCCCAGCCGGTGACGAGGGGTTTATTTAATTCGAGCCTTCCGAAGGAATCGCCCAGCCGGCGGGATCTTAGTTCGTAGGAGATAGTACCCTCAGCGGCGACATAAAGGGTGAGATGATTTTGCGCCGCGCTCGATTCATTCATGACCGGCGCGCCGCCTCCATTCGTTGACACATTCCGCTCGTTGCCGTGTGCAGTTGTGTCAATCGCAGGAGCCGCGCGACCATGAATGGTGAGAACCACCGCCGGATTATTTGGGGTGTCGCTGAGTGAAATCGGCTTGCCATCCTGAAGGCGAAAATCGGCCCAATAGTTTTCGATTCGACCGCGAAACGGAGTTCCTTCGATCGCCAAATCTTTCCCCAGATTTTGAGCCACATCGATGGTCTCTGTTTTTCCAGCAATAGAAACTGTGAGTTGTCCTTTGTCGCCATTCTGAGGCCGGGACAGAGATAATTTCGCGCCTGTGCTGCCTCCTTTTGCCACGTGACCAATTTGTTGCCCTGGTGCTTTGGCAAAGGCGAAAATGGATTCCTCGAGCTCCGTCTCCGAACGCGAGCTTCTATTTCCGATTGCGCTCGATCCATTGGTCGCGGATGGATGCGCCTGGCCGCGTTTTAGTTCGATGCTGGCCAGCCCCATCCCAAAAGTTCCATGTTGTGGATCATCAGCGAGCAGCCAATTGTCCAGCTGTTGTCCCATCATCGCGGTATTGAGCGCCAAATGTACGGCCGGCGCTCCGCCATTCGGCAGTGGACGCGGATTCAATTTGGCGTCAATCGCGTCCGCGTAATCAATGACGCTCAGCTTGGCGCCACTGGCCAGCGTTCCGAAATCGCGCGGTTGCCGGGGACTCGGGCGACGATGAAGGAACTCCGCCCCAAATCCTTTCACGACGCCGTCGGAATCACGAACGCGCAGCTGATGTTCGTCGACCAGCAGACGATTTGTCGGCGGCTCTCCTTTGAAAAGGGTGATAGTGCCTTCAATTCCCCAAATACGCCCGATAAGAGAGCCGGTTAGGAGAGTGATAATGCCCAAATGGGTAATGAGGAAGGCGACGTGGTGTTTACGCCAGGGCCAGCGAGACAGAGCGGAAACGGCGAGATTCGCCCCGAGCAAAATCAGCCAAAGATTGAACCACGGCGCTCCATAAACGTAAGTCCGCGCTACTTTGGCGTCGAAGCTCGATTCGTAAATCGTGCCGGCAATGCTGGCGACGATCAGAACCGCGAGCAAAACGACAGCCAGCTTAAGCGAAGCGAAGAAACGGAAAATCGCGCCGCGCTGCCAGTCTAAGCGCGGTGAGGAAATTTCTGACATGGAGCGAACGACAATTTTCGCAGGAACGGCGCTAGGTTCAAGCTAGGCCGGGCGCTCTGGAATTATGTGGTTGATCGGAGGCTCGACCAACAGCGCTGCGGAAAATCATGACCAGGTCCTTTACTCAGCTCGAAGCCCAGCCTCCGGAGCGAGACCAGATCAGCGATTCGTTTTCCGCAACGATTTCGCGGTTCTCACCGGACCAGCATCGATCGCACGCGTTCGCGGATTTCGCCGTGGCAAATCACGCGGACCGTCGCCTAGTTCATTTTCAGCGGCGCTCTTGCTTTTCGCGCTCCGCTCGCTTGGCCTTCTCGCGTCTGCCATTCAGCGCGTCCAGGATTTCCAGCGCCGCCGGATCGGTTTGGCGTAGCGCGAAACTTTTACTTTTTTTAGCCGATCGACGCCTCCCTTGACCGCTTCTGCGGAATCTTCCGCCTTCTCTTTCACCGATTTAAAGAGTGGCCATAGGAACGGCAAGGAGAGGAAACTCCAAGCGGCATCGACCGCGGACTCTTTTACTTCCTCTTTCGCAGCACGCGAAGTGGAAGCGAACCGGATAGCCAGCCCAATTGCGATCCCAATCCCGAGCGCACCCAGCAATGTCGGAATCGGATTCTCACGTAAGAAAATTTCGGTGCGTGCCCGTGCCGCGCCCGCTTTCTCTCTGGCTTGCCCCCAGGCATCGCCTGCCATCTCCGAGACTCGGGCGCTGCCTTCGCGGAATTTCTCCTCGCCTACATCCGCAGAAGCACTTAGCGGAATGTCCTCACCAAATTCGTTTCCACTTGGATTAATCATAACAAAAGGAGTTCGAATTTCGCGCACAGTTTGCGCTGGCTTCGCGGCGTCCGCAGCGGTTTTTGATCTCAGGGTGCCAGTCGCTCGAGGCGCCAGGACTCACTTTCGCGGCTATAGCGGAAACGATCGTGCAGGCGATTAGGACGGCCCTGCCAGAACTCGAAACGGTCCGGCTTCACTCGATATCCGCCCCAGTAGGGCGGCAGCGGAATCTCCTGGCCGGCAAATCGTTCCGTTAATTCCGCCATTCGTGCATCCAGGACACGTCGAGCATCGATCACCTCGCTCTGATGCGAGACCCACGCTCCGAGCTGGCTGCCGACGGGCCGAGTATGGAAATAGCGAACAGATTCATCGCGGGAAAGCTTCTCGGCGATGCCATCGATACGAATTTGGCGTTCCAGCTCCTTCCAAAGAATAACCAAGCCGGCGCGCGGGTTCTCATCCAGATGTTGGCCTTTCTCGCTGTGATAATTCGTATAGAAAACAAACCCATCGTGGCTGTAACCCTTCAGCAAGACGACGCGGCCGGTGGGCTGCCCATCCGGCGACACCGTTGCCAGGGTCATCGCATTGACGTCGCGAACTCCGGCCTCGACCGCCGCGGTAAACCAGATGCCGAACTGCTTGAAAGGATCTGGATCGAGATCAACACGCCGCAAACCATGTGCGCAGTACTCTTCACGCAACGCCGCCAACTCCGCCGAGTTATCCACGCGTGCACGTTAGTGGAGACGCTCCGCGGCTGAAAGTCGAATTCCACTTCTGGCTGGCGGCTATCCTTGGACAAAATTGCCGCGATCCGGCCCTCTTATCTCGCCTTCTCGAATGCTACCCTGTGACCGCCGGTGCCAATGCCCGCAGTTTCGCGATCACTTCTGGCACAATCTTCAGCGCACGATCGACCTCTGCCTCGGTATTAAAGCGACTAAATGAAAAACGAAGACTGCCGCGAGCTTCGTCGCCGAGAAGTCCCATCGCGCTCAAAACGTGGGAAGGCTTGAGTGAGCCGGTGCGGCAAGCCGAACCAGCCGAGCAACAAAGGTTTTTCTGATCGAGCATGAGCAGCGCCGCATCCGATTCAATGCCGTCAAACATGACACTCGACGTGTTTGGCAAACGTTCCGCCCCGGCCCCATTGACGCGCGCACCGGAAATTCTCTCGAGCAGGCAGCGCTCAAATCGGTCTCGCATTCCGCGAACGCGAACCTGCTCTTCGCGCATTTTAGCTCGTGCAATCTCCGCCGCCTTGCCAAAGCCAATAATCGACGCCGCGTTCTCGGTCCCCGCGCGCCGATTATTCTCGTGACTGCCGCCCAGGAGCAGGGGACGGAATCGAGCGCGCCGATTGACGTAGAGAGCACCGACTCCTTTTGGGCCGTGGAACTTATGTCCGGAAAGGGAGAGAAACTGGAGCGGAACGTCGGCCAGTTTAATTTCGATTTTTCCCCCTGCCTGCACGGCATCGGTATGGAAAGGCACGTTCTTTTCACGCGCAATGGCCGCGATTTCTTCGATCGGAAAAATTACCCCTGTCTCATTATTCGCCCACATCACCGAAAGCAAGGCCGTGTCAAACCGAATGGCATCCGCCAGTTTATTTAAATTGAGCTGCCCTGATTCATCGACCTCGAGAAACGTCACTGCATATCCTCGCGTCTCCAGGTCTTTAGCCGGTCGCAAGACGGCACTGTGCTCAACTGCGGTCGTTACGACATGCCGCCGGTCCGGCGCAGCTTCGAGCGCTGAATGAAAGGCGGTGTTGTTTGACTCCGTGCCGCCGCTCGTGAAAACAATCTCACTCGCTTCACATCCGAGCAGCTTGGCCACCTGTTCTCGCGCTTCTTCAATCGCGTCTCGAACTTGCGCGGCAAATCCGTAACCACTCGACGGATTAGCAAAAAACTCCTCCAGAAACGGCCGCATGCTCGCCAGTGCGGCCGGGTCAATCGCCGTCGTCGCATTACTATCAAGATAAAGCAGTTCTTCTGGTCCGATCATGGGGAACTCAAATTACGACTCGTGCACCACACAGGCAAAATCATTCGGCCGGCCGAGGTTCGTTCCCGGGATGTTTTGGATGCCTGTGGGTATAACGAAAGTAAAGATTGCGAAGGTAAATCGGCAGCGGCAGCGCGGTTTGTAAGACCCCGACCGAATCGTGCCGGTAGATTGCGAAGTAGGCCAGGGTGAGGAGCGAGCCGAGAGCACTGCACTCCCAAAATCCGAATGGAATGACACTCTTGCGCGCCCGCTCCGAGGCCAGCCATTGAATGAGAAAGCGCAGACCAAAAATGATGCTCCCGGTCAGTCCGATAACTTTCCAGGCATTAAGCGCGATTCCGAAAACTTTCGTGTCGGCGAGAAAAAGAAAGCTTTGCATGCCCTTGACGTTCGCGGAGAAGGCGCGCAGCGACCAGTCTTTTCCCAAGTCCTTTTTCGCATAGACTGCGCCCGTGCAATCCATTTGGAGTATTGCGAATCCGCACTTGCGCGATCTTGCCGTTTACCAGCCGGGCAAGCCAATAGAAGAAACCGCGCGCCAACTCGGTTGCGATCCTTGCGAGATTATCAAGCTCGCTTCCAACGAAAATCCGCTCGGCCCTTCACCGAAGGCGCTTGCCGCAATGCACGCCGCCATTGAGAACGCGCAGCGCTATCCTGACGGCGGGGCGCACTACTTGCGGAATGCGCTCGCTCAGAGACTCAACATGGCGTTGGAGAATATCATTATCGGCAACGGCTCCAACGAGATCATCGAATTATTAGGACACGCTTTCCTTAAACCAGGCGATGCCATCCTCACCTCCGAACACGCCTTTGTCGCCTACAAGATTGTGGCGCGAATTTTTGGCGCACAGATAATCGAAACCCCAAGCCGTAATTACGGATATGATTTGGATGCAATGCTCGATGCGATCACAGATCGGACTGAGTTGATCTTTGTCGCCAATCCGAACAATCCGACCGGGACGCTGCTGTCAGCTGATGCGATCGAGCGGTTTGTTGCTCGCGTGCCCACACATCTCATTATCGTTTTTGATGAAGCTTATTATGAATTCGTGGACGATCCGCCCGACACCTTGCGCTACATCCGCGAGGAACGAAATGTCGTTACTCTCCGGACTTTTTCCAAAATCCATGGATTAGCCAGCTTGCGGATTGGCTATGGCGTGGCCCGGCCGGAATTAATCGCAGTGCTGCAGAAAACGAGGCAGCCATTCAACGTCAATGCCGTTGCTCAAGCCGGTGCCCTTGCTGCCCTCAATGACGAGCAGCATCAGGTGGCAACCAAGCGGATGATCGACGAAGGGCGAGCGTTTTTTGAACGAGACTTGGCTGCCATGCGGCTGGAATATATTCCCAGTGCTGGGAATTTTATCCTGGTGAACGTGGGTGATGGTGCGGCCGTGTTCAAGGCAATGTTGGAGCACAAAATCATTGTTCGCGCCATGCGCGGCTATCACCTTCCGCAGTGGGTGCGCATTTCGATCGGAACGATGCCGCAAAATCAAAGATGCATCGCGGCGCTGCGACAAATCTTGTGAGCGAACTCGGTAACGGAGAAACTATTGCTGCAATTTCAACGGCCGTCGGCGAAGGAGCAATTGCCATAATCCGAATTTCAGGTGACGCCGCCCTCGAAATCGCCGACAGGATTTTCCGTGGCAAAAGTCGACCGGCGGATTTTCAATCGCACACGCAGCATTTGGGACAAATCATCTTTGACGGTACTCCAATTGACCAGGCAATGCTGGCGGTGCATCGCGCGCCTTCCAGTTACACTGGCGAAGATTTAGTCGAGATCAGCTGTCATGGTGGCATGCTGGCCAGCGCCAGGGTGTTGGAAGCATGCCTGCAAGCTGGCGCCCGGTCTGCGCGGCCGGGTGAATTTACCGAGCGAGCATATTTCAACCGCAAGATTGACCTCACCCAGGCCGAGGCGGTGATCGACGTAATTCGGGCGCAGACTGATCTCGCGTTGCGTTCGGCCACCGAACAGCTCTCGGGTCGCTTGGGCGACCAGTTTCGGAACTTGCGAGAGCAGCTGATCGAAATTCTCGCGCATGTCGAAGCCGCGATCGATTTTCCTGAGGAAGGGATTTCGCCGGACAGTATCGAAGTCGTGCGCGGCAGGCTCGTTTCCGCCGTGGCACGAATTCAGGATTTGCTCGCAACGGCCGAAACCGGTCGCATTTTACGGGAAGGTTTGCGGGTGGTGATTTTTGGTCCGACTAACGCCGGCAAATCCAGTCTGCTCAATCGACTGCTCGGATTTGATCGTGCTATTGTGAGCGAGACGCACGGGACGACACGAGACACGATTGAGGAACCGATTCATTTGCGCGGTATCGCCCTGCGTTTGCTCGACACGGCTGGGTTGCGCTCGCCCGAGAGCCGGATCGAAGAAGAAGGCATCGCCCGAACGCAGCGGACCTTGGCGACAGCGGATTTGCGAGTACGCGTCCTCGACGGCAGCGTAGCGCGGCCATCTGATTTCGCGACAGGCGCGGACGAGCTGCTCATTTTAAATAAAAGCGATCTACCGGAACACGAGGATTGGAAATCTACGCCCGCAATTAGGATCTCCTGCAAAACCGGTGCGGGACTGGATAAATTCGAGAGCGAAATATTTCAGCGAATTGGCGGCGAAAAATTGAATGCCGAGCACCCGCTGGCGATCAATGCGAGGCATTGCGTTCACCTCCAGCGCGCGGCGGCGGCCTGTGACCAGGCACTCCGGGCCATCGACGAGCAGGCAACAACAGAAATGTTCGCGGCTGATTTGCGGGAAGCGCTGCAGATGTTTGATGAATTGCTCGGCGGTGGCGATGAAGATGCGGTTCGGGACGCGATCTTCAGCCAGTTTTGTATCGGTAAATGATTTACGAGCGTCTTCTCCGGCCGCTCCTTTTCGCGCTCGATCCTGAAACCGCTCATCACTTCACGCTCGCGATCTTGCGCAGGATCGCACCGGCGCTGCCGAAACCGGCTATCGGGAGGGCGCCGATCTCGGCATTCGGTCTAAACTTCCCGCATCGGGCTGGTCTGGCGGCCGTCGTTATCCAAAACAGGAGGCCCTCATTAATCGCCTAGGTTTCAATAACGACGGAGCAGATGTAGTTGCCGAGCGTCTGGCGAAGCTGCGGGAGCATGGCCACTGGCCGCGCATTCCCGTCGGGATAAATATCGGAAAATCACGCGCGACGCCCTTGGAAAGGGCAGGCGAAGATTATCTTTACTCGCTTCGGAAGCTGCGCGGGCACGCCGATTATATTGCACTTAATATCAGCTCGCCTAATACACCCGGTTTGCGCGACCTTCAGCAGCCGAAACAATTGGGCGAGCTTCTGGGCATGATCAAGGGCGAGCTGGCCGGAAAACCGCTTTTGGTGAAAATTGCGCCCGACCTCGAATTTTCTGCCCTCGACGAATTGATTGCAGTCTGCGAACAGGAGCCCGTTTCCGGGATTATCGCAACCAATACAACACTCGATCACTCTGCGGTCGCTAATGATGAGGAAGGCGGGCTCAGCGGAACGCCATTACGGGAAAAATCAACGGCGATTGTTCGCCATCTGACGAACAAGACTCAATTGCCCATTATGGGATGTGGCGGAATCTCCGATTCCGAATCGGCTCGCGAAAAAATCGAAGCCGGCGCAAGATTGCTTCAGGTTTATACTGGATTTGTCTACCGCGGGCCTTCATTGATTCGCGAATTGGCTGTGCTGTAGCTTTTTCGGCTCGGAATCTCAGTGGCTCAAGGCCGAAGGCGTTTGCCCAAGTGGAAGATTGCACGCGAATCCATTCGCTCGGGCGAATTACTTCAGGAGGAAGATTCCATGTTACGTTGGGCTGTCATTTTTCTCGTTATCGCGCTCATTGCCGGATTGCTCGGGTTTACTGGGATCGCAACCGCGGCCGCGGGGATTGCGAAATTCTTGTTCTATCTGTTCTTGATTGTCTGCATCGTGCTTTTTATCGCCGGCTTCATGCTGGCGAAGAGGATGTAGAGAATGCGGGGCGATACGGACGAAAACTAGTCACGGCCAAACGCGGGGGTCTGCGAGTCGAGAACGCAGGACAAGACCTGCAGCGTCCTAAAGATCAAACGGTTCCCAAAATTCGTCGTCTACAACATCGCCGAGCTCGATATAGGTTTCGTACGGGACCATAGGCGTTTCATCTACCGTTTGAGGCCCAAATTCATTGCCCAGAACGTCTTCTCCGGTGGCATAAAGCCGGGTACCCTTCTTCAAATAGGCGATCCAGTCCTCCGTCGCGACAGGTGCCCCCGAACGTTTTCCGGTATCAATCGCATATTGCTCCAGAGCCGCATCGATCAGTCGCAGATCTTCCTTTACCTGCGACGCTTGGGCGCGTTTGCGAGCGCGCATGAAACCTGGCAGCGCGATGATGGCCAGTAGCGCAATCACCCCCACCACGATCATGATCTCCGCCAGCGTGAAAGCAAACGCGCGTTCACGGCGAAACTTCACCCTGTGATTAGTCATCCCTTTGTCCGCCGCAAACGCGACGGATGAGATAAAGCAGTTCTGATGCTCAATCGGTGCCGGAATTTGCCGTCAACCGACGATCATTTTGTAAAGCAATCCAACCATGCCGCCGCCGATTATCACCGCTACGACGCCGATTTTCCAACGCAACAACGCCAGGAGTGCCACCGCGCTGAGGAGGACGCCGAACCAATCAATCACTGCTCTGCGGAAAAAAATCTTTCGTGAGCAAACGAATGAACCGCCTATCGGAAAAGGAGCTTTGAACTAGCATACAGTGCTCCCACGAGCATTGCGCCAATAGCAACCCAAGCGACATCAGCTTGGACAACCATGATCAAGAAAAAAGCAACCAATGCCAGACTGATACTCGCCCAACCAGTGAAGGCCTCCGGAATCAACATCAGCGAGACAACTACGATTACTCCAACGACGGCGGCACTGGCTCCACTCAAGAAGGCTTGGATCGATCGGTTGTGTTGCACTAGCTCCATATATTTTGCGCCAAACAGCACAAAGACAAATGAGGGAAAAAAGACGAACACGGTCGCGAGGACTGCTCCCGCCAGTCCGCCAGCAAGATAGCCCACAAAGGTGACGAAGAGCATAAAAGGGCCGGGCGTTGCGACACTTAATGCAACCCCATCAAGAAGCTGTCCACCGGTCAACCAATGATAGCGAACCACCGCATCGTTCTGGATAAACACCAAGGAAGCATACGCTCCGCCGAAACTTAGCGCGCCAGTTTTTATGGATACCCAAATTATTTGAAGCCATTTGGAATGGGCGATTTCTGGACCTGCTGCGCTAAGGAGAGGAATCGCACTGAACAACTGTTTCACGCGCGCAAGTCCTTCGCTTAGCAAAAGATTGAGCAGTCCACCGAGCAGCAGCACCAGAAGGAAATTTATATGCAAAAAACGCATCGCGATAAACGCCCCAACCAGGATTGCCCCAAGCAGCCAGCTCTTAATCGCCGCGCGTCCGAGCTTGATAATCCCGGCTGCGATAATTCCCATCACGGCTGGCTTAAGAACCGAAAGCGCATTGTTGACCGGGGCCAATTGCCCGTAGGCGAGATAGAGCTTGCTGAGCACAACCATGACGGCGGCTCCGGGAACAATAAATGTCAGACCCGCTAGAATCCCTCCCAGCCATTTACGTTTCAGATAACCGACGTAGATCGCCAACTGCAACGCCTCCGGCCCGGGAAGCATGTGGGAAAACGCCATGATTTTAACGAACCGATCTTTGGTGAGCCAATGCCGTCGCTCGACCATGTGGTTAAACATCATGGTAATCTGGGCTACCGGACCGCCGATGTTGATAAAACCTAACAAAAGAAAATATAGAAAGACCTCGTAAGTAGACGGCAACACGGCCGACGTCTTCTCATCACCATCCGCCGCGGTTGCAATTGTCGGTTCGCGATTTTTCGTCACCGTTGCAAAAATGCATAGAGCGCGTCGAAGCACCCGAAACCGCGGCGCAGAATCTCCTCATCGGGCACTCCTTCTCTTGCCCAACCTTTGAGCACGCGATCGATGCCGATGCATTCTACTCGCTGAAATCTCGCGTCGTCCAAATCAGCGTCATGAATCATTTCACCAATCTTCGCCACAGCTTTATCCGAAATTGCAAAACGCTTAATGAGCGTCTCAAACGTGCAGTTGTTGCCATGGTGGGAGAATTCGGCGTCCAACATGTCGAAAGGAATCGCTTCCGGCACAGATTGGGCAGTTGGGGCGAAAACGAATTTGGCTTTGGGATCAACGAACTTCGAGATCAACCACGCTGATCCTACTCGATCGATTTCCGGCCGCGGGCGAGTAAGCCAAGCTTTCCCGCGATATTCTTTCGCGTCGAGTGTCCGGACTATTGTCCTGCGCTTCGGCCCCTCGGCACGACGGAGCAACATCGCTACGTCATGTCCACGAGGACTGTCAAAGAAATCGATCTGACGAAGCTCGCGAAACTGTTTAGTTAGTCGGCTGAGCTCGGCTGCCGCGAACTCCGCGTCCGATTTTCGGCCTCGCGAAATGAAATCTTGGAGCGCTTTTTTTAGGTCGACATAAGCTTTGTCGCGCGCGGCGTTGAAAAGAGAAATGACTTTCTCTTTGGTTAGACCTTCGATTTCCTGTGCTCGAACCAAAGTCGAATCGCCGCCGTAATCGCGAATCTGCTGGGCGAGCCATTGAAACTGCTCGTATTGGGCCGGTTCATCGGGCAGCAAATAGGTAGAAGTCTTGATTTGGACCGCGCCCATCTTTTTTAACCGGCGCCAAACCGCGACGCGTTCGGTGTTATGACTGGTCGGCAGACTATAGAGAAGCAGGAGCCACGAGGTCGCCTTCATCCCATCTCACGCTCTGTAATGAAATACGTATTGCAAATAGTATTTGCACTTACATCCAGGCTGCATTTCGTACGCGAAAGAGCATTACGCAACAATCAATTCAGGAGGTCAAAAGAAGGAAAACCAATGAAAAAAATAATCGCAGCAATATCAATCGCCGTAATCGGCAGCCTGGCCTGTCCGGTTTTTCTGACGGCCGCAGAAGAAAAAGAAGAAACTGTTAAGATGTCCGATCTGCCCGCCGCGGTGCAGACTACGATCAAAGACAAAGCTGGCAGTAACGAGATCATGAAGGTCGAGAAAAAGACGGAGGACGGCAAAACCGTTTATGAAGCTGTCGTGAACAAGAACGGCAAGGAGTGGAGCATCGAAGTGAATGCCAACGGGAAGTTTCTGAAGCAGTACGAGGAGAGCAAGGAGAAGGAAAAAGGCGAGAAATATTAGACGCGAATGGCGGGGCTGGAGTGCTCACTGCGTTCATGCATTCCAGTTCCCGCCCGCTCTGAAATGAAAAAGCTCTTCATCCTGCTCGCGCTTGGCAGCGTGACGTTGCAAGCAGCGTCCGGCCTCGACACGGCCAAAATCGATCAAATCACCGGCCTCAAGGGCAAGCTGAACGAAAAGGAAGGCACTTACAAGGTCACCTTCCCGCGCGATGACGTGAAGATCGTTATCGATGGCTGGAAGATGCCGCCGTTCATGGGCCTAGGGACCTGGGCTGCTTTCACCAAAGGCGCACACACCGAAGCGATGGTGATGGGCGACACGGTTCTCTTTGAAGACGAAGTGAACTCTGCGATGTCAGCCGCGTTCGACAATGCGCTCCAGGTGACGGCGCTGCATAATCATTTCTTCTTCGACAAGCCCAAAGTCTTCTTTATGCACATCGAGGGCGAGGGCAGCGTTGATGACTTGGCCAAGGCGGTGAAGAAGGTGTACGACACAACCAAAGCAATCCGCGGTCCAGATGCGAAACCGGCAGAGTCATTCGCGGCCGTTGGTCAGGCACCGCTGCCCCAAAAAAATTCGATCAATGCTGCTTCTCTTAACGAGATCTTCGGTATGCAAGGCGAATCGAGGGATGGAATGGTGAAGTTCACCATTGGTCGCCCGGCAACAATGCACGGCGTCAAGATCGACAAGGAGATGGGCGTGAACACGTGGGCGGCCTTTGCCGGCGACGACAAGAACGCTGTTGTCGATGGAGATTTCGCGGTGACAGAGGATGAATTGCAACCGGTCCTGAAATCGCTCCTCAAGGATAAGATCAATATCGTCGCGATTCATCAGCACATGACGCACGAAGAGCCGCGCATCATGTTTTTTCATTACTGGGGTCGGGGGTCCGCGAAACATTTAGCAAATGCTGTCAAAAGCGGGCTCTTAGTGAGTGGATTGCTCAATGTCAGCTCGCCGGTGCAATAGCCGCGTACCAAACCAGCAACGAAATCGTGAAAACATTGTTTGCTGCAATGATCGCAATGACTATCGCCGTCGCTCCAGCCACGGCTGAGATAGTGAATTTTGATGAGATGAAAATCGGAGCGCCGCCACCGGGTTGGACCGCGACTCAAACTGGCAGCGGCTCAGCGAAATGGAGTGTGGAAAAGGACGGATCCGCGCCGAGCAAGCCGAACGTGCTGAAGCAATCTGGTCAGGCAACGTTCCCCGTTTGTTTCAAGAACGACACCAACGTCAAAGACGGGTTCGTCGAAGTAAAGTTCAAGCCAGTAACCGGGAAGGAAGACCAAAACGGCGGCATCATCTGGCGAACGCAGGACGCGAACAATTACTATATATCGCGCGCGAACGCGCTCGAAGACAACGTGACGATCTATCATACGATCAACGGCAAGCGCGTAGCGTTTAAAAACATCAACACGAAGGTGACCTCCGGCGTTTGGCACACGCTTCGGGTGGAATTCCAAGGCAATAAGTTCGCGGTCACGTTTGACGGCAACAAAGTAATCGATGCAACGGATGAAAGCTTTGCGAACGCTGGAAAAGTGAGCGTGTGGACGAAGGCCGATAGCGTGACGTTGTTTGACGATTTCGCCTACGGCGCCAAGTGAAACGTTTCGCCCTTGTTATCGTCACCGCAGTCGTCGGCAGCTATCTCATCGCCGCGGAGGCAGGTGACACGAACCTTCAATTGAAACAGACAATCGCGCTGCCTGGAGTGGAAGGCCGCATCGACCACTTCGCCCTGGATCCGGCGGGTGACAGATTGTTCGTCTGCGCGTTGGGCAACAATACCGTCGAAGTCCTCGACTTGCGCAAAGGTGAAAGAATCCATTCCATAACCGGCCTCGGCGCGCCTCAAGGAATCGCCTACGTCCCTGCACTCGATCGTCTCTTTGTTGCCAATGATAACGGCGGTATTTGCAAGATTTACGACGCAAAATCATTCGAAACAGTTGGAGAATTGAATTTCAAAGATGATGCCGACAATGTTCGTTACGATAGCGCTACCAAAAAAATATATGTCGGATTTGGCAGCGGCGGAATCGCTGTTGTCAAGGCGCCTGACGGCAAGCAGGTCGCTTCAATCAAACTCGCAGCTCATCCGGAAGCGTTTGAATTAGAAAGGCAAGGAAGGCAAATTTTCGTAAACGTTCCCAATTCCCGTCATGTGGCAGTAATCGATCGTGACAAAGGCGAAGTCGTCGCGACGTGGAAGACGGACGCCGCGTTTGGAAATTTCCCGATGGCACTGGACGAAGCGAATCATCGTTTGTTTGTCGGATGTCGTCTGCCGTCGAAGCTCCATTTACGCCGTTTGCGGTGCCGGAGAGATCGACATCATTGAGCAAGCTGGCGTCAACACCTACAAGGCTTTCGCTAAGGTCGACACGGCGGATGGCGCGCGCACCGGGCTTTTCGTGCCGGAGCGAGATATTTTATTTGTTGCTATCCCACATCGCGGTTCGCAACAAGCCGAAATCCGGTGTTATCAAGCCAGGTAACATCCGGCGCAACTTGATTGTTCTCCAAGTCCTCTGATCCGAAGCTCGATTGCGATCGCGAGCAAACTTAAGAGACCAATGAAAGTTCATTGGATCATATTCGGCGTCGCATCCTTGCTGGCCATTGGTTTGCTGCAAGCAGGGCCGCCATTTGTGACCGATGATCCGGAGCCGCCTCCGCCCGGCGGATGGGAAGTCAACGTTCCGTTCACCTTCGAGCGAACTCCGGGTAAGACGGAGATGGATGCGCCTTTGTTCGATTTCAACTACGGATTGCCGGACGTGCAGCTCAAGTTGGAGTTTCCCATTGAGGTCGCGCACGACGACGCCAAGGGCATGGCGGCGGGTGCGGGCGATCTGTTGCTGGGCGTGAAGTGGCTTTCTTTAATAATGAGCAGGCGCACTTTCAAGTCGGGACTTACCCGCAGTTGCTGTTGCCCACGGGCAATCGCGCGCGTGGCCTTGGCGAAGGTCGCGAGATCAATGAGCGACTAACGCTGGCCGTGGAGCTGTTCGGCAATTCACCGAAAGAACAGGGTAGCCGTTCCGACGTGGCGTTCAACGTTGGCGGCATATGGAAGTTGGGCAAGCACGTCAATCTCCTTTTTGCCGGTGGAAGCGACATCGTCGGCGATAGAAGCGCGATGGGTTACATCGGACTGCAGTTTCTAACAAAGTGAACACAAAACATCATGTCGACTTCCGCCGCGAGAATTGAACTTCACCGGCGAAGCAAAAACAAACCGGCGATCGCGAGCGTGATGCCCAACAGACGTTGCCATGAGGCGGGCTCCCGAAAGAACAGAATGCCCGCGATCGCCATCATCGCAGCACCGCTGGCGAGTATCACCGGAACGGAAGACAAAGGACCACCACGTTGAAAAAGCAGGAAGAAAGCGATCGTGCCAGCACCCACGCAGATTCCGGTCAGTGCGGAATAGTTGAACCCTTCCGCACTGAACTTCTGATTCCAGCGACCGCTTAACCATAGAAATGCCAGATAAAGAAGAATTGATAGCGCGGCTGTTGCTTCGACGACAAAACCGCCGAGCCCATCACCGATGTGATCGGAGGCGAGGCGGGTAAATATCTGATGCGCCCCGTAAAGAACTGCCGCGACGACTGCATACCAAAACCATGGCGCCATCGGATGAGAATCTAAATGATGAAATGGATCACTCGCGAGAAGATTAAGGTGGATCGCGTTGCCTGCCCGTGGTTAATCCGGAAGTTTGTCGATCCACAAGCCGAATTCACTTTTCTGCCGCAGGGCACCGATTGGTCCGCCATTACTGACGGCATTCTCTTCGACGTGCCGCATTGCGACCTCGGCCATCACGGCGAAGATGTTTCCTTCAACTCCATTTTGGAGAAATACAATCTGACCGAGCCCGCGCTGATCTTACTCGGTGAAATTGTCCGCGCGGCCGATTCGCGCCCATCCGATCCACATCCGGCCGGAGAAGGTTTGCGCTGGATTGCCGCCGGATTTGGAAAGCTTGGCTTAACTGATCACGAAATTCTCGAGCGGGAATTCATCGTCTACGATGCGCTCTTTGCAGAATGCAAACGCCGGCTCAACCAACCCTGACACGCGCGCATCGCGTGGCAGAGTTCTTCGCGCTTAAGCGCAATCTCGTTATCCTCCTCGTTGCGATCCTTGTCATCGGAGCCGGTGAAGAGCTTTGGATGCGATTCGTTCCGAAATATCTTCAGGTCCTTGGCGCCAGTGTTTTCATTATTGGTCTCTACGACGCCCTGCGCACTCTGCTCGGCGCCATCTACGCCTATCCCGGCGGAGTATTGGTCGATCGTTGGGGTCATCGGCGCGCGTTCCTCACGTTCAATCTTTTTTCCATAGTTGGTTACACGCTCGTGTTGCTCATTCCGCATTGGGGGGCCGTTCTTGTCGGAATGTTTTTGTTTCTATCGTGGACCTGTTTTTCGCTGCCAGCGACCTTCTCTCTCATCGGAGCAACGCTTTCGCCTAATCGCTACGCAATGGGCGTGGGCACTCAGTCTGTGATCAAGCGGATCCCGATCATGATTGCGCCAATCCTTGGCGGGATGTTGATCGACCGCTTCGGTGTGATCGTTGGTGTGCGCATTGGGCTACTCGTCTCCGTCTTACTTTCGGCGGCGACAATTCTGGTCCAGCGCCAGTTGCGCGATGAAGTGACGGAGAAGGCCACCAGTATTGAGCGCTGGACTGTTTGGAAGACCTTACGCGAATTCAACATGCCAATGCGGCGTTTGCTCCTGAGCGATATCCTGGTGCGGTTCTGCGAACGTATTCCGTTTGCTTGGGTGGTAATCTTTGCCATGGACTACATCGGAACTAGCGCAAAGGAAGTTGGCGTGCTGACCACGGTAGAAGTTCTTGTCGCCACCCTTTGTATCATTCCGACGTCACATTTCGCCGACAGATCTGAGCGCGAACCGTTCGTGTTGATTACGTTCATCATGTTCACGCTTTTTCCGATCGCTCTCCTGATCTCGCGCAGCTTCCCCATGTTGATGATCGCATTCGTGATTCGCGGCCTGAAGGAATTTGGCGATCCATCGCGCAAGGCGCTCATCATCGCCCAGAGCAACAAAGAGCAAAGAGGACAAACCATAGGCGCCTATTACTTGGTGCGTGACTTAATTGTGAGCGTGGCGGCGATACTAGGCGCCTACCTCTGGAAACTTGGGCCGGGTCTTAATTTCCTTGGTGCAGCGGCTTTTGGGGCGGCCGGCACGATTTTCTATGTTCGTACCGTCCGGCAACTGCGCGAAAAGGCGCCACCCATCATGCTTTACTCCAGACGCAGATAATAAGTCTTCTTCCATGATAGCGGGGTGTTGATCTTGCCCTCATCTAAGAATGATTAATCCCGTTGTCGGGCGGCAATGAATGTTTTGCAAAAGCTTGGAAAGCTGGGCCAAGCGGTGACCTACGAACGTGCCTGGCGCCGGGCGCAGCGTTCGATTTTTCCGCTGCCACTCGGACCCATTACGGCAAAGATAGATCATACCCGGCTGCGTGAAATTCAAAACCGATATGCCGACGCAGCAGGAGGATTCGCAAAATACACCGATGTCGGGCGCTGGCTATATCTCGCTCGCGAGCGCGCGCAGGATCTCAAATTACATCGTTCGTCGCCGCAACGAGTCCTCGACCTCGGCTGCGGCGGTGGATTTTTCCTCTTCATTCTCAAACAGCTCGGTCACGATGTGCTGGGCCTTGATATCGATGTGCAACCCCTCTATCGCGAACTGGTAGAGCTGTTCGCCCTCCCGCGCGTTATTTGGACAATCAAGCCGTTCGAGCCGTTGCCGGATCTGGGACAGCCCTTTGATTGGATTACAGCTTTCTCAATCAGTTTTGATCGTGCGGTGAGTGGCAAGCCACGGTGGGGACCGCGCGAGTGGAATTTTCTGCTCGAAGACTTGCAGCAGCGGCACCTTAAGCCCAGAGGCAAGATGTACTTCGAATTGAACCCAGGCGTTTCCGGTGACTTCTCTACTCCGGAACTGCATGACTTCTTTGTCCGCCGCGGTGCGAAAGTGGAGCGGGAGCGGGTATTTTTTGGGCACGGCTTGCGCTGACCGGCCAATTTCGGGCTCGCCATCTGCGCTTGGTAATGGTGCAATCCCCCTATGGACGAGATTGCTTATCGGCGAGCGAAAGCGCGCGTGGAGCAACAGCTCGCCTTCTATCGGCATCTCGTCCTCTACCTTTGCGTTAATGCGTTCCTATTCGCAGTGAATCTGCTGTACTGGAACGGTTATCTGTGGGCAAAATGGCCGGCGTTCGGCTGGGGGATTGGTATTATTGTGCACGGTATGGAGACGTTTTCCTACCGTTGGGGAGGTCCGCGAAAAGAGGCTATGATCCGGCGAGAGATGGAGCGACAAGCCCGCGCCAATAGACCGGCGCAATCGTAAGAGGAGTCGCACTCCGCCAGCAAATAATTGGGATCGCAGCCT
>QHNB01000018.1 GCA_003217965.1 Verrucomicrobiota bacterium
CGGACACCTGACTCGCAAGTGCGGGCTTACCATTGATAATCTTCTCTCGGCCGACATCGTGTTAGCTGACGGCACATTTGTCAAAGCGAACGCTAATGAGAACAGCGATCTGTTCTGGGCTATCCGCGGCGGTGGCGGAAACTTCGGTGTGGTAACCTCATTTACCTTCAACCTGCATCCTATCGATACCGTTTACGGCGGTCCGATGTTGTATGACCTAGCCGAAGCAGCGGAAGTAATGAAGTGGTATCGGAACTTGATCAAGGGGGCGCCGGATGAGCTGAATGGTTTCTTCGCCTTCCTCACTGTACCCCCAGCCCCTCCTTTCCCTGAACACCTTCACATGAAGAAAATGTGCGGCATTGTCTGGGCGTATACGGGCACGGTGAGGGAGGGAGAAGAGACGTTTAAGGCCATTCGCGCTTTCAAGCAGCCGGCGCTTGATTTGGTAGGTCCGCTGCCCCAGCCGAGTCTGCAAAGCATGTTCGATGCACTCTATCCTCCCGGCTTGCAATGGTACTGGCGGGCCGACTTCGTCAAAGATTTAAGCGATGCCGCGATTAATGAACACATTCATTTCGGCAAGGCTCTTCCATCGATGCATTCCACCATGCATCTTTACCCGATTAATGGCGCGGCCTCTCGCGTTGGCAAACATGAAACGGCCTGGAGCTATCGTGATGCCACTTGGGCGCAAGTCATGGTAGGCGTCGACCCCGATCCGGCGAATAAAGAGAAGATTATTTCGTGGACGAAGAGTTATTACGACGCCCTGCATCCCTACTCGGCCGGCGGCGCCTACGTAAACTTCTTAATGGATGAAGGAGAAGAACGTGTGAAGGCAACTTACGGAGAAAACTATAAACGGTTGGTTACTATTAAGAATAAATACGATCCCAATAACTT
>QHNB01000019.1 GCA_003217965.1 Verrucomicrobiota bacterium
TCTCCAAGGACGTTCCAGTCGGATTCCAGCAGATTCGATTGCGGTTCGATCTGGACACTGACGCCAAGGAAGAGCAGTTGGCTACCCTGCTTCGCTTGACGGAGCGCTATTGCGTCATTTACCAGACCCTTGCTCGGCCTGCCGAGATCGACGTTGTGCATCGGGTTACGTCACGGTAAAGTTGCGGTTTGGCGGAGTCTTTATGCCGACATACATGGACATTCATCAGCTTGACGGGATCACCGCCGAGGAGGTCGCAAAGGCGCACGCGGCCGATCTGGAAGTGCAGGACAAGTACGGTGTTAATTATCTCAAGTATTGGGTTAACGAAAGTTGCGGCAAGGTCTTCTGTCTGGTCGACGCACCAAATCCAGAGGCGGCGAGACACGTTCATCAAGACGCACATGGCATCGTCGCCGAGAAAATTATCGAGGTACAGCCTGAGCTGGTAGAAGGTTTCCTCGGTGGCGTCGAAGCGAACGCGGCGGGAGCAGCTATAATTCCCGGCGGCGGAGCCGATGCACGAGATCCCGGAATTCGGACAATCCTCTTCACCGACATCGTCGAGTCGACCGCTTTGACTCAATCATTGGGCGATGAGGCCGCGATGGTTCTGCTCAATGTCCACGACAGGGTTGTCCGAGACGCCTTGGCTGCTTTGGGCGGCCGCGAAGTGAAGCACACCGGGGACGGGATTATGGCATCGTTTCCGTCGGCAGCGGCAGCGGTAAGATGCGCAAGCCAGATTCAACGCCGGTTGTCTAAACAGGAAGAGGTGGTGACCAAGGGGCATCCGATTAAGGTTCGGATTGGAGCCGCCGCCGGGGAACCAGTTGAGCATCATGACGATCTCTTCGGATGCACGGTTCAGCTAGCCGCGCGGCTTTGTTCGCACGCGAAGCCTGAACAGATTCTGGTATCGAACGTGGTAGCCGAACTATGCATGGGCAAAGGGTTACCTTTTCGCCCTCTCGGCGAAGTTTCTCTGAAAGGGTTCGACCGCCCGGTCCAAGTTCATGCGGTCGACTGGCCTAGTGAAACAGCTACGCACTGACGGGAGCGCAGGTCGATAGCGATTTTGTTGGTGGCACGCAGTCAGAGGGCGTATTTCTTCTGAAGCTCCACATTCTCGCTCCTCTCTTAATTGAAAGCGGCCTATTCGACAGGCGTTAAGGCCCGGCGTTTTTCTATAACTACAAGTACGATACCGCCAAGCACGGCAACGGATGCAAGCAGAAAGCGCAGCGTAATCGACTCATCAAGAAACAGAATGCCACCGGCGGCGGCAAGGACCGGCACACTAAGCTGAACGGCGGCAGCAGCGGCGGCTTTCAATCCGGGCAAGGCGGTGTACCAGATTGCATAGCCCATTCCAGATGCAATCGCTCCTGAAAGTATCGCGTATCCGATGCCGGCGCGGTCGAGCTTGGCCCAAGGCATAAGGGCGACGCTTAGCACCGCCGCCAATGGCACGGCTCGCCAAAAATTACCCGCAGTTTCGCAGATAGGGTCGTCGGCAGCTTGCCCCCGCAGCGAATAGATCCCCCAGGCAATCCCCGCGCCCAACATCAGTATCGAACCACCAAGGGGCGGCGCGGAGAGGCCGGGGAACAAGAGCACCACAAGTCCGCCCAACGCCAACATAAGACCGACCATCTGCCACAGGCGCAGTCGCTCCCCTTTCCGCAGTCCCCAGATAATCATCGTCGCCTGCACCGCGCCAAATAACAGCAAGGCCCCTGTTCCGGCAGAAAGGCTGAGATATGCAAACGAAAACGCGGCCGCATAAGCAAAGAGCGCGAATGCGGAGAGCCAACTTCCCGCTTTGGGCCCCTCTTTGCGCACGCGCACGACGAGCCAGAGCGCGAGAGCACCAGAAACGATCCGGATGAAGCTAAAGGTGGCGGCGTCAATGCTGGTGTTCTTTAGCGCCAATCGACAAAAGAGGGAATTGCCTGCGAATGCAGTCATGGCAAGCAGAGTGAGGATGCAAAGTCGTATTGATGTCACCGATTGACCTTCAAATATTAATCGCGCTTAGCCCGAGGCGTGACAGTGCGCTCTATGCCTTGATACGTTGCGCCAGATGGAAGTATCCGATTGGGCATCACTCAGCGACCAAGAATTACTTGAACACCGGATTTCCGAACTTGGCCTGCGCCTTGAGGGGACTGCACTCGAACCGCTCATCCGACAGCTCTACGACGAGCTTTCGGCGCATGGGCTGGCTTTTCATCCACCCGTTCACATTGGAGATGAATGGTTCGTCCCTGTCGGCATTCCGGCCATCTTTGTACCGTTTTTTCTCGTTCACGACCGACTTCGCGCACTCGAGCGGACAATGATGCTCGAGGTCGAGGGCGGTACAGCGGAATGGTTTATGAAATTGATGCGGCATGAAGCAGCGCATGCCTATGCCTACGCCTATCAGCTTCCCCGCAAGAAAAAGTGGCGGCAGATTTTCGGACTGACGTCGCGGGAGGAGACACCGGATTCCTACCGACCGCGTCCGTTCAGCCGCAGTTACGTCGTGAATCTCGACGATTGGTACGCGCAGAGCCACCCTGATGAGGATTTCGCCGAGACTTTTGCGGTTTGGCTGACGCCGGGGCTGGACTGGCGCACGCGTTATGCTGGCTGGAAGGCGTTGCAAAAACTCGAATACCTGGATGAATTGATGCACTCGCTCGCGGGCACGCCTCCGATTCACGCCCCGAAGTATCGCGTGGCGGAATACAACTGTCTGAATGTAAAGCTCAAGACCTACTATGCACGAAAACGGAAGCTCTATGAGGACACGTATCCCGATTTCTACGACGCCGACCTACGGCAACTCTTCCCCGCTGAGCCCGCCGGACCGGGACGAATCAAAGCCAGCGCCTATTTGAACCAGCGCCGCCGCCGGCTGATGAATTCGGTCTGTCAATGGACCAATGAAAAAAAATACCGTGTGAACAAGCTCCTGGCGCGGCTGATCAAACGATGCGACGAGCTCGATCTCCGCCTGCTCAATGACGATCCTCAGCAGGATTTCCGCGTCTCGAGTTTCATTACCACCCTGGTGATGAACTATCTCTTCACCGGAAAGTTCAAGCGCACCAAATAGGCATGAAGAAGAAACCCAAAGTTCTTGCCCTTTTTGATGCCATCAGGCCGACCAAGCTGGACCAGGACCTAAGTGCGGAGATGAAAACGGAGGATTGGAAAACGGAGGCAAACGTTCTCGCTGCGCTCCGCGCCCTTGGCTGTAAGTCGGAGCATCTCGCGATATTCGACGATCTCGATCTTCTGCGGCAAAAGCTCACTAGTTTCGCGCCTGATGTCATCTTCAATCTCGCCGATCAATTCAAAAACAATCGTGGGTTCGATCAGAACATCGTTTCCTTTCTTGAGATGCAAGGCGTTCCCTTTACTGGCTGCGGCGCGACCGGTCTTCTGCTTTGCAAGCACAAAGGTATCTCAAAAAAAATCCTGAGCTATCATCGGATCCGGGTGCCCGACTTTGTCATCATTCCCCGCGGCAAACGGATCGTGCGGCCGAAGCGGCTCAAGTTTCCAATCGTTGTAAAACCGCTCAAAGAAGAAGCGTCACTCGGTATTGCACAAGCCTCCTTCGTTGAAAGCGATGAGCAGTTTTGTGAACGTGTGGCCTTTATCCATGATAAGTACGATGGCGATGTCATCGCTGAGGAATACATCGCAGGCCGCGAACTCTACGTCAGTCTGATGGGCAATCTGCGATTGACTGTCTTCCCCATCCGCGAACTGATCTTTCGCGAAGTACCGCCGGACGAGCCGAAGATGGCGACTTATCGGGCAAAATGGGATGAGGAATATCGCAAACGTTGGGGCTTACAGAATCAGTTTGCCAAGGGGCTCGAGCCAGCACTGGTCGCGCATATCGAACAGATCTGTAAGCGCATTTATCGTTTGCTAACGATTGATGGCTATGCACGGATTGACCTGCGCCTCACACCGGCAAACGAAGTCTATTTCATCGAAGCGAACCCAAACCCGATCCTTGCTGAGGATGAAGATTTCGCCCTCTCAGCTGGCAAAGCCGGTTTGGCTTACGCGGAATTGATCGAGCGCATCATCCAGCACGGGATGAAGACGGTCCGCGACTAAGCGGCGTGAGATCAGCCTTATTCCAGCGAAGCGCCGCTCGTTTTATCGTTCTCGCGATTTAACCAGTCGGCCAGGTCATTGGGCAGATGATCTTGTGTGTCGGTGGAATTGTCAGGATCACTGAGACGGGACGAGGACGTTTCCGGAAAGTGCGAGTCAATCCCGTCCCGGTCTGAACAAGATCCATTCCGCTCGCTCACAGTAGGTTTTCGTCGTCCTCTCTCCATGACTATTGAGAATTGAACGTTGAGCAAAAATCACAACCGGTGGCAGATTGTAATGGCGGCCGAAAGACCGGCGAGCAATCTGCGCCCAAGGGCGACCAGAACCCAATTTGGTCAATCGCGCGCCAAACCGTGGTTGCAAAGAGGGCCGATCCTGCGGGAAACGGCTCCAACGTTGGGCTTATCATAGGAACAGGGATGATGAAGACCGAGTTAGCTTAGGCCATGCCGTAGACTCTCATTTATGATTTTCCACATCTATAATTATCAGTTGATCAAGGTATTATGTTGATTGAATTATAGTAGTTAAGACCATCTTCGACGGCACATAAGGAGGGTATTCGTAAGTTATTCCGACGCGATCTTGGTCGTGTGCTGCCAGCCAGAGATTGGTCTCTATCACAAGTCGCACTCCAGTAGGTACTTGCGACGTACAGTACGAGGTCGTAATGATCTCCGACGCAAGCCGGAGTTCGTGGAGTGCCCGTTCTGACTCTTAGAGCGCGCCTTGAACAGCATAGTAAAGTCGGCGAAGTCGCGCTCATGGCTAATCTAATGATCGGGACGCCCGGCAGCGCGTCAGCAAGATAGCCGCGCGGAACTCGTTCTCACTCCCGTAGTGTCCACTGTCTCAGTGGAGATGTTGCGCTGTGGACACCGCACATTACAACCACTGGAAGCGATTATGTTGCATTCGCGTTTTGATAGTTTGATTTCCCTTCAAGCTATCATGACTTCGCATTAATTTCTGCTGTGGCTGAATCGGTGCGCTTTTTTAGGCTCAGCCCGCGTCATCGTGAAGAAGGTGCGATTAATGTTGCAGTTGCAAATTGTTGAAACCAGACGACAATAGCGGCCATTGGATTAGTTCTGTTTTGTTCGTTGCATGGTGGATCGTTAACCGAGTTTGTCTCGGTAGTGATTTGAAACCCGACTCCCGGGAACGGCTCTGTAGCTGGCAGTTTTAATATTCCAATCAAATCACAATGAAACTATATGTAGGTAACCTCTCCTTTGAGACCACCGAGAACGATCTCCAGGATCTATTCGAACAACACGGCAAAGTCAGGGAAGTCGCGCTCATGGCCGACCGAATGACCGGCAGATCGCGCGGATTCGCATTTGTCACTATGGATGACGCCGCCGAAGCCAATACCGCGATTGCCGCAACTAATGGCAAGGAACTGAATGGCCGCACTCTCAATGTAAGCGAAGCGCGTCCGCGCGAAGAGCGGCCGCGCCCATACGGCGGAAAGCGCTCGTTCGCAGGCAATCACCGGTAGATTCGATTTGATTGCGCGTAGTCGGCGCTCATTACATTGAGCGCCGGCTCGCCCAGTCGAACCATTATGAATTCCGAAAAAGCAATCGAACTGGAAGGTGTAATCACTTCCGTGCTCCCGGGAACTATGTTTCGGGTTGCGCTAGCCAACGAGCATCTCGTCCTGGCTCACATCTCTGGAAAAATGCGCAAACGCTTTATCCGGCTTACCGTGGGCGACCGGGTGAAGTTGGCTATGTCGCCCTACGATGTGAACAAAGCCCGCATCGTTTACCGGCTAGGTTAACACCATGTTATTAACACGTTCTTTACCTAAGGTTGGCAATGCGATTAAGCGAATCCTAGTCCGCTGTCCGCAGACGGGAAAGCTTACGGATACCGGCCGAACCGTCGCAGAAGCCTCCTTTCCTACGACCCGCCTCACGAACAACAAGATGACCTGTTTGCATTGCGGACAGGTGCACAGTTGGACAAAGAAAGACGTCGTGTTGGCGCGCTGATCGCTCTTAGCGAACACGCAATGTTTCTCTCTCTACCGAGCGAGCGGATAAATTGGTTAACCAGTTCATTCCTCATCGGAACGGCATTTCTGACCGTTACTGCATTACCGGTCTATCTCTGGCAGTTCGGGATCGATTGGTTTCAGCTGGCGATGTTTTTTGGCTTCATTGCTGTCACAGGATTCAGCATTACCGCGGGCTATCATCGCCTTTTTGCTCACAAAAGTTTTGAAGCAAAATGGCCGCTCCGTCTGCTGGTCTTAATTTTCGGCGCCGGGGCGTTTGAGAACTCCGTCCTGATGTGGACAAGCGAACATCGACGGCACCATAAGCACACCGATCACGAAGAGGATCCTTACGATATTACAAAAGGATTTTTTCATGCCCATATCGGCTGGCTGCTCTTTAAGCTCAACCCGGCACCGCCCTTTGATAATGTGCTCGATCTCCAAAACGACCCCCTCGTCCGCTGGCAACATCGGCATGTTCATCTTTTGGCCGTGTTTGTCGGGTTTCTTTTGCCAACCCTGTTGGGCTTTCTTTGGCAAGGTTGGCCAGGCGCACTGGGCGCCTTTCTAATCAGTGGTGTAGCCCGGGTCGTTGTAGTTCAGCACTGCACCTTCTTCATCAACAGCGCCTGCCATACGCTTGGACGCCAACCATATTCTACCCGGTGCAGCGCGCGAGATTCGCTCCTCCTTGCCTTCTTCACCTTTGGCGAAGGTTACCACAACTATCATCATGAGTTTCAACATGATTACCGTAACGGGGTGAAACCATGGCAGTACGATCCCACTAAGTGGCTAATCTGGGCGCTTTCCAAATTACATCTGACTTCGCGCCTGCGCAGAGTCGCGCCCGAGAAAATCGAGGCCACCCAACGCACCATAGCCCGCGTTCGTCGCTCTGAATTAGTTGGCTCGCCCGAGCCTGTAAACTGATTTATTATTCGCGCGTGAGCGTGCAAGTCTACGGCTGCAATCATTTGGCAATCGAAGTCGACGACGTCAAGGCAGCGGTGAAGTTTTATGAAGACGTCTTTAATCTGAAGAAGCTCGACAGTGGTGAAGGCGACGCCTTCTTTCAGTTGGGCGAGCATCAGTTCCTCGCCATCTTCGAGGTAGCGAAGCTCCAGCCGGATCGAACCCGGCATTTCGGGTTGATGGTCCGCGACGAGCAGCAAATTGCCGAGGTCCGTAAGAAGGTGACGGAGAAGTATGGATTGAAATTGGAACCACCATTTCGATGCGATTTTCGCGATCCTTGGGGCAATCGCATCCAGGTGGTCGATCTGCACGACGAATCGTTGATCTGGCTTCTTCCCTACCGCGAAGTGCAAAAGGTCGGGGTCAAGTTTCGGTAAGGCCGATTGCGCGGTCGCGTCCGAAAGCTCGCGCTTATCCTTCCTTCGGAATCTCAGCGAAGACGATGCGCTGGGAACAGCGCACACTACAACGGGAAGGAATCTCATAATCCAACCAAGATCTAGACTGCTCCGGATCAGTTCCCGTTAACTACGACCAGTATCTCGGCCCCATGTTCTTCCACCCGCACGTTGAAGATCGGTTTGGCGCCTCAGCTATGCCCTGATCACAATCGTTCAATGAAACTGGCGATGGCGCCGAGTATCCCAGCATCAATGTCACCCTGTGTTTCCCCAGCGGCTTCTTGTTGACGCTTAGATACGAGCAATGAATGATCTCCGCCTTCAACAATGTGGAGAAAGTTTGGAGCCTTCATCTCAAGGCGGACCGTTCCGAGAAGATCCAGCGGACAGAGCGGATCACGTGTCCCCTGCACGAAAAGAATCGGCGTTGTAAGCTCCCGCAAAACTTTGTCGCGCAACTTTGCTGGATCGCCGCCGCCACAAAGGGGATAACCGAGACAAACCAGACCATTCACCTGTTCTTCAAGTGATACGTGACAGCCAATCCGTCCGCCCATGCTTTTGCCAATGAGAATGACAGGTGCATTCGTTTGCTTCCGCGCCTCGGCCAGGGCATGACGATGAGTGGCGATAAGGCGCGGCAGGGGATCAGGCCGTCTTCGGCCCTCGCGCATGTAGGCGTAGTTGAACATTTGAACCTGGCCAACCATTTCCAGGTACGTTCTCCAACGTTGCATCCAGTAATGCGACGATGGCGCTCCGGCGCCGGGAGCGAAAAGAAAGAATGGTCTCGCCATCCAAAATGATATTAGCGAGAAATCGAATACTGGCGATAGGCGAGCTCCTTACTCTGTAGTTACACCTCTATGAACTGTGACCAGAGGCAGGATCGGAATCGGCGCGTCGCTCCGCGCCGTCTCCCGCATAGGCGGGGCGACGGACGCGGATAGGTTAAGGATGAGCGAAGTTGTTGTCCCGCCTTTATTACTTTTTAGGACCTTCGGGTAGTCGCCGGGCGGCATCGGCAGCTTGAGCGGGCGCATTGAGGGTAGCGAAAAACTGCGGCGACTGCCCCATAAACAGGTTTGAATTGGTAAAGGCCGTCGCTGCCGCGACGGCGCCGGAGTTTGGAGTCGTGCCGGGCCGGATGACGGAGCACTCAGGCAGATTCGAATCGATAAAGGTGCATGGCTCGGGCATGATCAAATTTGTCTGCCGAGACTCGTCGCCATTGAAGGTTTCGAGATCGGGGAAGGTGACTCCGCCAAAACTCACCGCGGGAGCGTTGCCAGCCTTATCGTGCCAGATAGCGAAATGGTTGACTTCAGCCCCGCCAATGCCGGCGATGATTTGGAGAACGGTCAAGCTCGACGCCTTCAAAGCCATGGTGGCATAAAGGCTGGTACCGCCTTGCTCAATGGCGGCGAAATGGAAGCCAGCCGCATTGGCGATAGCTTGTATTTCATCTCCTGCGGGCAGGTTCGTTGCAGAGAGAACGACGGGCGAGTCAACCCGGCGAAGGAGGAGATTCAGGAAATTGTGAGAGGTCTGGCGATTGCGAGAATTTAATGGGAGTATACATAGCTTTGTCCTTTGGAATTTTTCGACGGCTCTTTCTAAGAATGAGATGCGCCGGTTTGCGCTTTGTTCCCGCCCGCGCGACCGAAAGATTTTTTGCATTCAATGAATCGATATTACCGCGATCTGTACCAATTCGGCTTTAGCCTCACTCGAAGCGAAGCCGATGCGGCTGATTTGACCCAACAGACTTTTTACATCTGGGCGAGTAAAGGACATCAGCTCCGGCAACCGGGAAATGCCAAACGCTGGCTCCTAACCACATTGCACCGTGAGTTTCTGCAACAGCGCCGACGCCAGCAACGATTTACGGAGGAATCTTTTGATGATGCAATGGAGCAGCCCTACGACACTAGTGACATCAGCCGAATGGATGTCGAAACGATGCTCGACTGCTTGAACTATATTAACGAGAATTATCGGGCGGCCCTCGTGCTTTACTATCTCGAAGATCTCGCCTACAAAGAAATCGCCGAAGTGCTGGAGATTCCCGTGGGTACAGTTCAATCGCGTATTGCACGTGGAAAATCGCAGCTTTGGCGGCTTCTCAACGGCGCGGAAGAAAGAAAGGAGCGACGAGTTGGATAATCGCGAAGCCAAATCCATCCTGTCGATCTACCGGCCTGGCATCGATGATGATGATCCGCAATTTGCCGAAGCGCTGGCTGAAGCGGAGCGGGACCCGGAGCTGCGGGCGTGGCTATTCGAGCAAGGCAAATCCTACAATGACATTCGTGAAAAACTTCGCAGAATCCCTGTGCCGGATGACCTCGGCGAGAAAATCGTACGCGGGCGGCCAATCGCGTTTCCCAGGCCGACAACGCGCGCCCGCATCTGGCAGATCGCTGCGGCGGTAGCGCTACTGGCCGGCATTAGTGGGTTCTTTTTGCGGGACCTCGTAAAAGATCGAGGTCTCCTCTCCCAAACCCGAGCGGCAGCCGGCGCTGCGGCTGGAACTGCGGACGGTTCGACCGTGACTATCACGGGGGAAGTCCTCGATATGGCCTGTTATATCGCCTTTAATTTGAGCGGGCCGGAACACGCCGATTGTGCGCGAACTTGCATAAAAAATGGCTTGCCGAATGAGCCGTTAAATAATCGACTCGCTGATTACGCGGCCAAGACGATCACCGTCAAAGGAATAGTCCGTCAGCGGGACGGTTTTTTCATGCTCGACCAAGTCACGCTCGAAAAACTATAGTATTCGAGCGGTTTGCAGGGCGCCGAGACAAATTCTAGCCCCGCTATTCCAGAATCTTAAGCAGCAGGTCTTGCGGCCAGACAACGAACCGGCCTTTTGCTCGGCGCGTTATTTCCTCACCGCCAGCTCGTCTCCCATCGGGCGTGAGATACTTCCGCCCGTCCTTGAGGGTGAGGAATCCGCGGCGAACAAGGCGATTCAGGAGAATCCCCGATTGAATTCCCAATCTACGAGCCAGGTGGGAAGTTGTCAGTTTCTCGAGCTGCGGTCGCCGGCGCGGGTTTCGCTCGGTCAAGCGGCGCGTGGTTCGAGGCGGGCTAACATTGCTCATGGCGTGATCTGGAGCACGGCTAATACCAAGTCATCGATTTCCCACGCATAATGGTGCTCCTCCACTTTCCTTACGCGCGAGTGCAACCGATGCGACGCTGAATTACGATTTTAACGCACGCAGCGTGCTTTGCTGGACGTCACAGTGGTTTCAGTACACCTTGCGCCCATCGTAGGCGCGAATGAAGAACTCGGGCTCTAAAACATCTGCGCTGACCGATATAGCTGAACCTTTCCGGCTCATGATCGAGAACCTCACCGACTACGCCATTATAATGCTTGATACTGATGGTCATATTGTGACCTGGAATTCCGGTGCGGAGCGGATCCAAGGCTATCCTGCCGACGAAATCATTGGTCAGCATTTCTCCAGATTTTATCTACCTGAGGACGTAGCGGACGGCAAACCGCAAAAGGAACTGGAACTGGCAGAAAAGGAGCGGTGCGTGGAAGCCGAGGGTTGGCGATTCCGCAAAAACGGCTCGCGCTTCTGGGCTCTAGTCGCGACTACAGCTTTGTACGATAAAACAGGAAAACTGGTCGGCTTCGGCCAGGTGATGCGTGATCTAACCGACCGGAAGAAAGCCGAGGACCGGTTGCGCCAGAGCAGCGAGCAATTTCGGATATTGGTCGAAGGCGTAGAGGAGTACGCCATTTACATGCTGGATTTATCTGGTCGGATCACCACGTGGAATTCAGGTGCGGAAAAGATTAAGCGGTATAGCGCGAACGAAATTATCGGAAAAAATTTCGCTTGTTTTTACACGTCGGAGGACGTGGCGGCGGGAAAACCGCAGCGCAATTTGGAGATGGCGCGTAAGCACGGCCATATTCGACAACAAGCGCTCCGTGTGCGCAAGGACGGCTCCGTCTTTCCCGCTGAAGTCGTGATCACGGCCATGCGTGACGAGCACGGTAACGTTCGCGGGTTTTCCAAAGTGACACGCGACGTCAGCGAGCAAGTACGGAATCGCGAGATGGAAGCGGCCAAGATCGCGGCGGAGAAGGCGAGCCAAGCCAAGGACGATTTTTTAGCCGCCCTCAGTCACGAACTCCGGACTCCCCTGACGCCGGCATTAGCAGCGGCCAGTTATTTGGTGAGTAACGCTTCCAAATTGCCGCCGGAGTTTACCGATGATCTGGACGTCATACGCCGAAACATTCAGCTCGAGGCGCGATTGATTGACGATTTGCTTGATCTCACCCGAATTACTCGCGGCAAACTTGAGCTCCATCTCTCTCTAGTGGACGCGCATACAGCCATCAATGATGCGTTGCAAATGGCCATCGAGCAGATCAACGAAAAACAACTCAAGGTAGCCACGATATTTCAAGCGGAGTGGCACTTTGTTCGAGCGGACCCCGTACGCATCCAGCAAGTATTTTGGAATTTGATCAACAATGCAGCCAAGTTCACCGGACCAGCCGGGCAAATCGAGATCAAAACGAGCAACGATGAAGATGGACACTTTATCTTTGAGATCACAGATACCGGGATTGGGATTGAGCCAGCGCGGCGACAAACTCTTTTCAATGCTTTCGAACAAGGTGAGCCCTCGGCTACGAGGCAATTCGGCGGACTCGGCCTAGGACTCGCCATCGCCAAGAACCTGCTCGATCTCCATCATGGTAAGATCTCCGTTCACAGCCGGGGAAGAAGTTATGGCGCAACTTTTACCGTGATACTTGACGCCGTCCCGGCTGGGACGGACGAGTCGGTCGAACCTGAAAATGCTCGCGGACCGCACAAGCGTTTACGAATCCTCGTCGTCGAGGATCATGGCGATACCCGCCGAACACTCGCGCGCCTTCTCAGCCATTTTGGCCATCAAATTGCCGTGGCAGACTCAGTCGAATCGGCGCTAAGGACGTTTCGTTCCCAACCGTTCGACGCCATCGTCAGCGATATTGGCCTGCCCGACGGCACCGGCTACGAAATTATTAAACAAGCAAAGCGAAGCTATCCGGTCAAAGCCATTGCGCTCACCGGGTTTGGCATGGATGCAGATCTACGACGGAGCAAGGCCGCTGGCTTCGATTTCCACCTTACCAAACCGGTTGATTTCGCTGAGCTGCGAACTGTCCTGGGCGAAATCAGCTCGAGCGACCGGAACTAAGTTGATTAGTCCCGGCCCCAGATCATCGCCACTGAAGTCGTGAGGCTTCCGCCCATATTGAAGGTCAGGAAACGTTTCACGTTTTCGATTTGCCGGGCTCCGGCCTGAGACGTCAGCTGCTGATAAGCATCGAAGACCTGCCGCACGCCGGTCGCACCGACAGGGTGACCATCGGCGATCAATCCGCCGCCGGTATTCACCGGAATTTCGAAGGGAAGTTTACCGCTCTTTTGATTGCGAACTCGCGGCAACGTCGTCGCACCGCTTTTTACCAGTTCCACCCCTTTACCCGATTCCGCCAATCCAAGAATCTCGTAAGCAACAATCTCGGTAATGGAGAAACAATCGTGCACCTCCGCACCCTGCAACTCGCGCGGCCTGGCGTTCGCCATCCCAAACGCTTTCTCGGCTGCTTTGCGCGCGGTGGAGAACGTCGGCGCATCCTTTTTGTTCAACGCCAGATAATCCGTCGTGTGCCCAAATCCAAGCAAGCGGGCAGTGGGGCTTTTTTGGCGTCCGATTTTTTCCAGATACTTTCCGGAGACGAGAACAAGCGACGCCGCGCCATCGGTGATCTGCGAGCAATCCGAAACTTTCAACGGTGGTGCGACACTCGGATTCTCATCCGAAACTTGCGATGCACAATCGAGCGTGAGGTCGGCGTCGCGCATTTGCGCGAAAGGATTCAACTTGGCGTGCGCGTAATTCTTCCATGCTACAAGGGCCAGGTCCGCCTCGCTCGCGCCATACTTATCGATGTAAATCTGTGCAATGCGCCCGAACAATTTCGGGAACATGAAATCGCCGTACTCGGGTTTCTCGTTGTGATAATCCGCCGCCGCGCCCAGGACATCTGACCCATCGAGCGACGACATTGTTTTTTGCTGCTCCGCGCCGACTACGAGGACAACGTCGTAGAATCCGCCCATGATCCATTGAGCGCCCAGCAAGACGGAAAGAGCGCCCGACGCACAAGCCGCTTCGGTGTGCATCGTTGGAATGCCGTGCAACTTCGGATCGATCTCAGGAATGAAGGCGCCGAGCTGTAGTTGCTTGGTGAACTGTCCAGCGTTGAAATTACCCACCGCGCCCGCTTGAATTTCACCGGGATCGATCTTCGCATCCTCGATCGCTCTTTTGCCTGCTTCGGCAATTATGTGCCGGATGGTCTTCCCCTCCTTCTTCAGGTTGCGCTTAAAATCAGTGCGGCCACCCCCGATGATGTAAACAGGTTCCATAACACCATAACTTAGCTAATCTCCCGGCGCTGTCACCCCAAGCCCTGTAGCCGCGGTCGCTGACCGCGGACTTTGCTCTTATCGCCACAGTCGCCTCGCCCTGCGAGCTGAGCCGGAGCTTTATGCGAAGGATGCTCGAGGCGCCGCTGCCGTCTTTTCCTCACGCGGCGACAGAAGGCCGGAGCTACAAATAT
This sequence comes from Verrucomicrobiota bacterium, assembly GCA_003217965.1. Classification (GTDB taxonomy): domain Bacteria; phylum Verrucomicrobiota; class Verrucomicrobiia; order Chthoniobacterales; family UBA10450; genus AV69. The sequence goes on from QHNB01000019.1 coordinate 14,180, forward strand.
TGCCGCTATCATCCCGGGCGCGCTGTCGCCTCGTTCTGTCGAGGCGCAATTGTCATCTTTCGTCTACGCGGCGACAGAGCGCCGCGACTACAATTTATTTCCGCAACTCAGGACGACGTTTTCAGTCCAGCCGACCGAACGCATCGATCCCCGTGATATCGTGACCGACTACCAGCGTGTGGATGTCGTGCGTGCCTTCGTAGGTGTAAACAGCCTCGAGATTCATCAGGTGCCGAATCACGGAATAGCGATCGGTAATGCCGACCGCGCCCAAGATGTCACGCGCCTTGCGGGCGCATTCGAGTGCCATCCACACGTTGTTCCGCTTCGCCAGCGAAATCTGAGAAGAGCGTGCCGTCCCTGCCTCCATCATGCGCGTGAGACGCAACGCCAGTAATTGCGCTTTCGTAATCTCCTGCACCATCCAGACGAGCTTCTCCTGCACCAATTGGAAGCCGGCAATGGCGCGGCCAAACTGCTTGCGCGATTTGGCATAGGCCAGCGCTGTTTCGTAACAATCCGTGGCTGCGCCAATCACCCCCCAGGCCACGCCCACACGGGCCTGTGACAGACACGAGAGCGGTGCGCGCAGACCCGATGCGTTGGGCAGGCGATTCGCCGCCGGGATGCGGCAGTTTTCGAACCAGCATTCTGATGTCCGTGACATGCGAAGGCTAAACTTTCCCTCAATGTCCTGAGCGCGAAATCCAGGTGCGTCCTTATCCACGACGAATCCACCGACGCGCCCATCGTCGTCCTTCGCCCAAACTACTTTCACGTCGGCGGTGGAAGCGTTGCCGATCCAGGCCTTGCTGCCATTCAAGACATAATGATCGCCGTCCCGCGTAGCGCGGGTTTCCATACCACCGGGGTCCGAGCCGTGTCCGTGCTCGGTAAGAGCGAAGCAACCGACGCGTTCACCAGATACCAGCCCGGGCAGCCAGCGTTTGTGTTGTTCCGGCGTCCCGAAGCAGCGAATTGCATATATGGCGAGAGCGCCTTGGACCGATGCCACGGAACGAAGTCCCGAGTCCGCTCGTTCCAGTTCCTGCATGATCAGGCCGTAGGCGGTGTAGCTCAGCCCAGCGCATCCGTTTTCTTTCAGGAATGGTGCATAGAAGCCCAACTCGCCCATGCGCGCGGTGAGACGTTCCGGAAATTTAGCCGCCCGATGACACGGCACGATCTCCGGCAAAGCTTCCTCCTGCACAAAACGTCGTGCCCGATCCCGCGCGGCGCGCTCCTCCTCCGTGAGAAGTTCTTCGATGGCGTAGTAATCCAGCGAGGTCATGTGATGCGATTCCATGAATGCGCGAAGTCTAACGGGCACGCCACCCGAAGACAACGAGCCTCGCTCCGTCTGGAGCTTTCAGTGTTACGAACTCGTGCACATCATTTCCGCCTGCCACGCGTCGCGAAAGTAAAAGCGTTCACTCCCTTGACGAATGTGTCGAGAAGCGAGGGAGTGGGTTCGCGCGAGTAGCGGAGCGCGATGTAGGTGTTTGAAATGTTTCGGATGCGCTTCGACTGGTCAGGGACCAAATCAGCGGCGCGCATGGCAAAATCCAATGGGCCCTCCCACGGCTGGCGCTCTGCGCCCAGACGGGCAGCTTTTCGGCAAAAACGTTGATACAATGCTTTGACCCTGTCGGCCCGTGATCGGCTGCGAAAGCGCATCCAGCCGCCGTAAATTGCGAGAAGACCACCAGCTATTATCAAAATGCGCATAAATAGTGAGAAGGGACTGGCGACGCTTATTCCGATCTCCGCGACGAATGACTGCTGCGCTTCAGCATCGAAACTCAAGACGCGAGTGTCCCAAGCGTAATTGATACTGTCCCAGGCCAGCCGGAGCTTGGTAAATATCGGCCGTTGCGCGAGATTTCTCGCGAATGTGTTGCTCGTGCGATTTGCAATGGCGCGACGCGCGAGGAAAGAATCGAGCCCAAGATTAACCCGTTCAGGCGCGACCACGCTCGTTGGATCAACTCGTTGCCATCCTTTGTCCGGAAGCCAGACTTCGCACCAGGCATGAGTATCGGACTGTCGAACGAGGAAAAAGCGACCAAATTCGTTGTATTCACCCCCCAAATAACCGACAACGACCCGCGCGGGAATTCCGGCGAGTCGCATCAAGGTGGCGAAGCTGCTCGCGTAGTGCTCACAGAAACCGAGCCGCCGATGAAAAAGGAATTCATCGAGATCTCGCTCTTTGTACGGGCCAGGTGAAAGCGAATACTGAAACCCTCCGCTGCGGAAAAATTGCAGTGCGCTATTCACCACCGCAGCTGGGTTGGCGCTCGAACTGGTCCAGGATTGCACGAGCTCGCGCACAGCTGGACTAAGCCAGGCTGGAACTTCAAGTAACATCCTGCGCTCTCGGGAGGAGAGTTCCTTGCGGCTAATTGCGAGGGAAGATTTAACCTCGTAGCGACGCGGCTTTCGAATCGGTTCACGACTCCAAAGGCAATCACCTGGCGCGAGTGATGCGCCGGCAGGCGGTGAAGATGGCCAATCGAGGGCGAACATCCAGTGCCCACCGTGTGGCTCGATCGTAATCCATTGTCGGATTCCTTCGTCGCCTGAAAGGGGTATTGTAGCGGGGTAAATCGACGCCGGGGAATCAGGGGCGCGCCACTCGAAACCTTCGCCGTGGGATAGGACGACCCCGTGCCAGTACATGGCAGCTGGCGACGGGATCCGGCCATCGGGAAACTCCACGCGAAACGCTACCTGCGAAGAATTGGCGAGGGTTGCGATACTGCCAGGCGAAAGGCGATCGCTGAAACCAGCCGTGCCCGAGCTTGGTTGCATGATCTGGAACCGAAATCCAGCCGGCAGCCGAGGAAACAAAAGGAAAAGCAAGACGACAAGTGGCAATGCCTGGCCGAGGAGCTTGCCAGCAAGACGCAGCGGCGACCAAAAGGCTCCGGGCGATGACCCGCGATGAAATTGAATTAGCGCCACGAGTAACAAGCTGAAGGCGACCAGTAGACAAAGCGCGACAGCAAGATCCTGTGAAAGAAAAAATCCGCAGAGACAAAGTACCCATCCGAATATGACCATGACCTGGAACTCGCGCGCGGTGTGCGCTTCCAAAATCTTAAGTGACATCAGCACGACGATGAGCGACACGCCCGGCTCGATGCCTTTGACAGAGCCGTAGCTGAAAAAAATCGCGCCAAGAGTAACGGCTGCGAGCACGACTTTAAAGAGAACCGAGCGCAGCCGATACCCCCTGGGTTCCATCCAAAACTTAGCTGCGAGTGTGATGAGAAACAGTATGGGTATCCAAGGGGCGAGGCCTCCAAACATCGGTGGCAACGTGAAAAGAAGTGCCGCCGCAAGCCACAAAAGCGGTCGTCGCGGGATACGGGTATCCTTTTTGCGAGATGCTTTCACTTGAACAAGGCGAGTGCGCGCAAACAATGATGAAAATGCGAGTGACCAAGTGACGGCGCGATCTCGACGGCCGGCAGACGCAATCCGTATGAAACTCGGGCGCGTTCCGCCTCAATCACCCAAAGCACGAGCTGCGAAAGCCGCTCCTCTAGGTCACTGAAGGGGACAGCCGCAAAATCGAGATAGAGGAGGCCGTCGGCTTCCGCGCTGAACTGCTTCGTCATCAGTGCCTGTCCGCGCGCCACCGCCTTCCAGTCGATGTGGCGTTGCGATTCACCCGAGACGTAAGCACGCACACCGGCGAAATCGTCACCCTCCCCGAGCTGCTGGGAGGATTTATTCTGTCTTGCGCGCGTCCTAGCTTTGGGAAGGTTTGGGTCACCGGCAGGTTTTGGATAAACAAGATACCGCTGCGGCGCGGTGATGTGTTTCGACGTCCGGAGGAAGCCAAGCGGATATATCGTCGTCAGGCATAGTCTTCCGATCGGGTGTTCACCGCGACGTGGCGCGGAGAATCGAAGCGTAACGCGCGCGGCTTTGCCCGCGGGGATATGGTCGACTTGTTCGCGAGGACTGCCCGAGTCTGGCAGAGTTAGAGCGATGGCGGATCGCGTCGCGCGAGACTCATTCACGATCTCGACCGGAAGCGAAACTTCGTCGCCGGCAAACGTTGGCTTGACCGATTCCGCACTCGCTTTCAGACCGGCCAAATTGAGCAGCGTGTGTGGGATCGAAATCAGAAACACGCTCGTCAAACAGAACAAAAGCAGGTAGGCCGCGGCATTATTTTGACTGGCGGCCGCGTACCACATTGCCGCCATCACGAACAACAGAGCAGCCAGTCCCGCGGTGGGCGATACGCGCGAGAATCTGTGTTTTCTCATGGAACCGAGACACTGCGCAGCAAAGCATCGGCCAGCGTGCGTCCACTCTGTCCCGGCTGTTCAATATCGTGTCCGAGCCGATGCGCCATGACCGCGACTCCGACAGCCTGAATGTCTTCCGGAAGAACCATGTCGCGCCCACTGAGAACTGCCCAGGCCTGTGACGCATGCAACAAGGCGAGACCCGCGCGCGGCGAAAGACCGGTGTTGTGGCGTTGGCGCGAGGCATCGAGCAAATCCTGTAAGTAATCAAGCAGCGCCGGGGAAGTATGCGTCTTGCGGACGTTCTGCTGAATCTCAAGCAAAGTATCGATGCTGAATACCGGCTTGAGTTCCTTTAGCATGTCGCGACGATCCATTCCCAAAAGCATGGCGCGTTCACTGGCGCGGTCTGGTACGCCCAATTCGATCCGCATCAGAAATCGGTCGAGTTGAGATTCGGGCAGCGGAAAGGTGCCGACCTGATGCTGCGGATTTTGCGTGGCAATCACGAAGAAGGGTTGCGGTAATTCATGCGTTACGCCATCGGCGGAAACGTGGTGTTCCTCCATTGCTTCCAGCAGCGCGCTTTGCGTTTTCGCCGTGGCCCGATTGACCTCATCTATCAATACCACCTGTGAAAAGAGCGGCCCGCGATGAAAGACAAAGCGTTGTTCGTCCCGATCAAAAATGGAATTGCCGAGAATGTCCGCCGGAAGCAGATCGCTCGTGAACTGGATCCGCTGAAAGCCGAGAGCGAGCGTGCGTGCCAGTGCCTGCGAGAGAGTAGTTTTGCCAACGCCGGGAATATCTTCGATAAGCAGATGGCCACGCGCGAGGAGAC
>QHNB01000006.1 GCA_003217965.1 Verrucomicrobiota bacterium
TGGCGCTGGTTTACGCGTGGACCGGCGAGCGCGAGCGCGCGCTCGAGCAACTCGAAATTGTCGCGGCAATCCCGGCTGGCCCGACGTACGGCGATCTCCGCTTCAATCCCTGCTGGGATGATTTGCGCGGTGATAAGCGCTTTGATAAGATCGTTGCCGCAGCCAAGGCCGCCAGCAGGTAATCTGCGGAACTCGCAGCAAAGGTAATGGCATTGGCTGTTTCGGCATGGCGCGATTAACAGATGGCGTCGGCCAAAACCTCGGCCATGTGTTTCGGTTTCGTCCTCGACAGTTCGGATATTTGATGACGGCAGCTCGTTCCCGAGGCCACCACCGTTACGCCGGGTCCTTCTGCGTAAATCTTCTTTAGCATTAGGGCCGCCACTTGCAGCGACAACTGGCGTTTCGATTCCATCATTCCGAATGCCCCGGCCATTCCGCAACAGCCCGTATCGAGCAGCTTCGCCGTTCGTCCCGGCAGCCGCTCGATCAACTGCGGCATGAAGATCGGGTTCATCAATGATTTCGCATGACAATGGGCGTGGATTGCAACGGATTCAGGTCGGTGGTCAAAACACGCTCTGTGCGGTTCGCGATCGAGCAGATCGTTGACGAATTTCTCGAAGAGAAAACTGCGTTTCGCGATCGGTTCGGCATTTGCAATTTTTAGTTCGCGATAATCGTCCACGAACATCGAGTAACATGATGGTTCGAGAAAAAGAATCGGCCTGTCATCACCGGTTCGATTCAACAAGTTGATATTATGCGCGCCAAGTTTCGCTGCGGCATCGAGATTTCCCTGGCTAAACGCCGGCCGCCCACAACACTTTCGTCTCCGTGCGAGCGAAACTTCCAGGCCGAGTGCTTCCAGCACCTTTACCGCGGCCTTCCCGATATGAGGTTCGTTGTAGCGAACGAAGGTGTCGTCCCACAGGATGACTTTGCCGCGTTTTTTGTAGCCGGGGTCAGCGACCCCGGCTACGGTATCCTTTTGCTTCGCAAACCAACTATCAAAGCGTTCCGTTCGCCAGCCGCGGCATGACACAACCGATTCGACCGAGAATATCGGGCCGGCTAAGGATACGTTCGCGTAAACCCAGTCCGTGTTTTCGATGAGCGGCGTAGAGCAATTCCGCTTTCAGCAGCGCCAGGTTCACGTTTGACGGGCACTCTGGCGTGCAACCTTTGCAAGAGAGACAATTGCTAAGCGCTGCATCCAGTTCTTCCGATTCCAAGGGATCACGCCCGTTTTCCCGCCATTGCAACACTTTCCGGATCACATTTGCCCGGCCGCGCGTGGACATGATTTCGTCGCCGGTCGCGAGAAAAGTCGGGCACATGATCGGCGCTTCCTTGCGACAGCCGCCGCAGCCGTTGCATTGCTCAAGATTGCCGATGAAGGAGCCGTCCTTGAAGGCAAAAGCCAGCCTTGGCGTGAACGGCAGCTCGATTGGCCGCTCAAAGTTTTCCCGCAAATGTGAGTCAATGCGAAATTGGCCGTCAGCGAAAATTTTCCCCGGATTCATTCGGCCACGCGGATCGAACACGCGCTTGATCTCGCACATTAACTGGAGCAGTTCGTCTCCGAGTTGACTGCGCATGTATTCGGTGCGCGCAATGCCGACGCCATGTTCGGCGGAAAGCGATCCCTTGAATTGCTTAACAAGCGCCGATGTTTCATCGGCGATCCGCCTGAATTTTTTGAGATCGTCCGCGCTGTGCAGATCGAGGACGGGCCGCACATGCAATAATCCGCTGGCGGCGTGCCCGTAGTAAGTTGCTTCTAGCCCGAGCGGTTTCATGATCGCTTCGAGGCCGCGCACATACTGCGGCAATTGCGCCGGACGCACGGCGGCATCTTCGATGAACGCGACTGGTTTTACCGCACCCACGCACCCGGTCAGAAGTGAGAGGCCGGCTTTACGCACGGCCCAGACCAGATCCATTTCACTCTGGCTGGTCACAATCTTCGAGCGCAATCCAAGCCGGCGCGCCTGGAGGATGGCAAGCCGTTCGGCAACGTCCTCATCGTAGAACTCAACAATCAGGACCGCCTTGCAGGGCTTGGCGTCGAGCTCCATCAAATCGCGCGCGGCCTGGAAATGAAGCTGGCCCTTTGTCTGGTCAAACAGCAACTGATCGATGTGCTCGATTGCTGCCGGTTTGAGGTCGAGCAGCTCGACGGTCGCTTGCATCGCGTCATCGACACTGCCAAAAAAAACAAGGCCAAGGCCCTTTTGGCGTGGAAGCGGCGAGATTTTCAGCTCAGCCGAAAAGATGGCGGCCAACGTGCCCTCGCTGCCGGCGAGGATTTCGTTCAAATTCTTCGGCGAGCGCAGAAATCGTTCGATGCCATAGCCCGGCCATCGCTTTCGCAATCCCGGCGGCATTTGCTCAGCGATCTCCGGAGTATGTCGAGCGATCAATTCGGAAATCTGCTCACATTCATCGCGCATCCCGGCGCGATCTGATCCAATTGATTCGATTCGACCGTCCGCTAGTACGATCTCGGTCGAAATCACATGATCGGCCGTGGTTCCGTAAACCGGAACCCGCGCCCCGGAAGAATTATTTGCGATCATTCCTCCAATGGTTGCACGCGAACTTGTCGCAACGTCTGGACCGAAACAAAAGCCGTGCGGTTTCAAAAACGCGTTCAGCCCATCGAGCACGACGCCGGCACCGGCGCGAACGCTTTTTCGCTCGAGATCGAGACCGGAGATTTGCCGATTGTGCCGCGAGAAATCAACGATCAATCCATCGCCTATGGCGTTGCCGACAAGGCTAGTACCGGCTCCGCGCGGCGTAATTGAAATCCCGGTATCGTTCGCAACCGAAATGATCGAGCGCGCTTGCTCAACGGAGCGGGGAAAAGCGACCGCTTCCGGCTCGATCTGATAAATGGAAGCATCGGTCGCGTAAAGAATGCGCGTCAAACGATCGGCCCGCACCTCGCACCCAGTCAGCTGCAGTTTGCGCAAAGCGCCGTCAGTCACACCCGTACTATGGCGCGAGAGCGGACGCGATCAAAACCTGCGCTAGCGATGAAAAGGCGCGTGTAAAACGAGATGATCGAGCCAAGAAGACGGCTAGACGAGTCGATCAGTGCGTGAGAACAACCGTGGAACGCGTGGATCCGGTCGTCTGCGTTATCGCGGCCAATTGCCAGATGATTATTCCAGCAGGCACGACGGCGGCTTGATTTTCGCGCTTTGCAAACGCGTTTTCCCTCTGGATATTTAGAGCGATAACTTTTCTCGGAATGGAAGCGACAACTCACCTCGATCCGCAAGCAACTCACCATCCTTCCCACGAACACGAGCACCATGAGCTCGGGTTTATTCGCAAATGGATTTTTGCCACCGATCACAAGGTCATCGGTATTCAATACGGCGTCACCGGACTGATTTTTTTGTTCTTCGGTTTCAGCCTGATGATGTTGATGCGGTGGCAATTGGCCTACCCTGGTCAGGCTTTGCCCATAATCGGAAACGCAATCGGCAAATTTCTCGGACCAGGTTCGATGCCAGACGGGAAGATGACGTCGGAGTTCTACAATTCACTCGGCGCTATGCACGGCACGATCATGATCTTTCTTGGCGTGGTGCCGGTTGCGTTCGCCGCCTTCGGAAATTTCGTCGTCCCTCTGCAAATCGGCGCCCCGGACATGACCTTTCCGAAAATCAACGCGGCGAGTTTCTGGGCCTTCTTCGTGGGCGGAGTGATCATGCTGGTCAGCTTTTTTGTTCCAGGCGGAGCGGCAAAAGGGGGATGGACGTCCTACACGCCATTAGCGGTGATTGCGGATCACGGACAGGGGTTTAACCCCATTTTTAATGGTCAAACGCTCTGGTTAGTCGGATTCATTTTCCTGATTACTTCCTCACTGCTCGGAGCGATCAACTTCATTACCACCATTATTCAACTCCGGGCCCCTGGGCTCACCTGGATGCGTCTGCCCTTTTTCGTCTGGGCGCAGTTTGTCACCGCCTTTCTCTTGCTGCTCGCGTTTCCGCCGCTTGAGTCCGCCATCATTATGCAACTGATGGACCGAGTCGCTTCCACTAGCTTTTTCATGCCGAGCGGTCTGGTCGTGAACGGGTCACCGCTGCATGTCAGCGGCGGCGGTAGCCCGCTCTTGTGGCAACATTTGTTTTGGTTCCTCGGCCACCCGGAAGTTTACGTCCTGATTTTGCCGGGAATGGGCATCGTCGCGGAAATTATTGCCAACAATTCGCGCAAGCCGCTCTGGGGTTACAAGTCGCTCGTCTTTGCCGTCTTGGTGCTTGGATTTCTTTCCTTCGTCGTCTGGGCCCACCATATGTGGCTTACTGGAATGGGAACGGCCGTGAGTGCTTTCTTCCAGACTACTACGCTCATCATCTCGATCCCGTCGGTGATTATCTTGTTTGGCATCGGCGGCTTAACTGGCATCCCACTGGCATTTAATTCCGCCGATCTCTATCTCCATGACACTTATTATGTGATCGCGCATTTCCATTACATCGTGGCGCCAGGCACGATCTTCGCGTTGTTCGCAGGCATCTACTATTGGTTCCCCAAAGCGACCGGCCGGATGATGAACGAGTTCTGGGGAAAAGTGCATTTCTGGCCCTCGCTCATCTGCATGAACGTGATTTTTCTGCCGATGTTTTTGCAAGGAATGCTCGGAATGCATCGGCGTTGGTACGATGGCGGCCAGGGCTGGAACATCGCCAGTGAACATGTGTGGGGGTTAAGCGGTTTTCAGTGGAACACACCGATCTCGATCGCGGCCTGGGTGATGGGGCTGGCCCAAATTCCGTTCATCATCAATTTCGCCCATAGCATCTGGGGTGGGAAAAAGGTCGAGAACGATAATCCCTGGGATGCGACCACACTCGAATGGACGGCGCCATCACCTCCCGGACACGGCAACTTCATTAAAGCACCCGCCGCTTATCGCGGACCGTACGAGTACGGCCTGCCCCGTCGCGGCAAAGATTACACCATGCAAAACGAGCCGATCGAAGCGAGCGAACGAAAGAGACCTCGTCCGACGCCGGAGGTGGTGCTTCGCGCCTGAAGCTTTGTAGATGGAGATTCCTTACACAGTCGTAGCCCGGCGTGACACCGGTCTTTGGAACGCGAAAGTCGGTATCTGGTTATTCTTGGCGTCGGAAGTGATGCTCTTCGGAGGGTTATTTTCCGCCTACGTTTTCCTGCGACTAGATGCTTCTCCGGGCGATTGGCCGCACGGATTGCTCAACGTTCCGGTGGGCACCATGAACACGGCGATCCTGATCGCGTCTTCCGTCACGGTCGTCTTGGCATGGGCGGCGCTGAAAATGCGGCAGTTCGCCAAATATAAAATCTACATGGGGATCACGATTCTCTGCGGCGTCATCTTCCTGGTCGTGAAACTCGCCTACGAGTGGCCGCAGAAGTTCGATCACTTCGGCGCCTTTATTAAAGAAGATGCGCTTGAGAAATATGAGCCTTATCTCGGCAACAAACGTTTGCTCGAAAAAGGCCTCTCACCGCGCAAGGAAATCACCGGCCATCTTCACAATAAGGAAGCGCTTAACGATCCGAACATTAAAGAATACGAGATCGCGCTCGATCCGGTGAATGCCGATCCAACCAATCCGGTAAATGATCGCCCCCATTTCTTCTATGTCCCGCCGACCAAGAAAATCGCGACGGTCGAGAAGGCCGATGTCAAATACGCCAATATGTTCATTCCTCGGCACAGTGCCTACTTTGCGAGCTATTTACCATTACCGGTTTACACGGTCTGCACGTGCTCGGCGGCGTTCTGGTTTTC
>QHNB01000007.1 GCA_003217965.1 Verrucomicrobiota bacterium
CGCTTGCTGGGCGCTGCCCTTCCCAATACTCCGGGAATGTTGGCTTCAACCCACTCGGCGTCGCTACTGACTGCCCAGCTATGACCTTCCGCTGGTGGCCTCGTTAAATCTCAATATCATTATAGAAGGAATCTCATGCCGTCCGAATCCGATTCAGACATGAAGTTGGAGATCGGACACGTCTTGTTCATCGACGTCGTCGGATATTCCAAATTGCTCATTCATGAGCAGAGCGAACGGCTTCAGAAGTTAAAACAGATTGTGCGCGGAACGGAGCAATTCCGCCTAGCCAAAGCCGAGGGCAAACTGCTCAGTTTACCGACTGGTGACGGTGGCGCGCTGGTTTTCCGCACTAGTCCTGAAGCGCCGGTTCTCTGCGCTCTGGAGATTAGCCGGGAGCTCAAAAAGCATCCCGAAGTTGAAGTGCGAATGGGAATTCACAGTGGCCCGGTCAGTGAAATCACTGATCTTAACGAGCAAGCGAATATTGCCGGCGCTGGAATAAACATCGCGCAGCGTGTGATGGATTGCGGCGACGCGAGACACATTCTGCTCTCCAAACATGTGGCTGAGGATCTTGAACATTATTCCCGGTGGCGTCCGCTGCTCCACGACTTGGGGGAGTGCGAGACGAAACACGGCGCAACTATATCGACGGTCAATCTCTTCACAGACGAGCTGGGTAATCCCGAGCCGCCGGAAAAATTCAGAAGAGCGAAACAAACAAGGTGGCGGACACATGGGAGTGCAATGCCGATGGCGGGCACTACAACAAGCCTCGGCTATCGTCTTAGCCAGGCTGACCGATCCAAGAGGGCACTGGCTCTGGCTGTGGCAGTAATAATGGCGTTCGCCGCTCTGTGGTACGTTGCAGTGCGAACAGGATTGGGAAGGAAAGAACCGGCCAGCGCAATCAAAAATGTCAACTTTACACAGCTCACCGATGAGCCTGGTCCTGAATACTTCCCCAGCCTTTCACCTGATGGCAAGTCAATGATTTACGTCAGTCGTGCGTCCGGAAATTGGGACATTTACCTGCAGCGGGTGGGCGGAAGAAATCCCACGAATCTAACGAAAGACTGTACGGCCGATGATACGCAGCCAACCTTTTCTCGAGACGGCGAGCGAATCCTTTTTCGCTCTGAGCGAGAGGGCGGGGGCGTATACTTCATGGGAGCTACCGGTGAGTCCGTCAGACGGTTGGCGGATTTCGGCTACAATCCAGCTTGGTCTCCTGACGGAGAAAAGGTTGTGGTGGCTACGGAAAGCGTTATACAGCCTTCAACCCGACCAACCAAGAGCCAGCTCTGGACTATTAAGGTCGCGAACGGCGAGCGACATCTACTCACCGAAGGTGACGCACTGCAACCCAACTGGTCACCTCATGGGCAGCGGATAGCTTATTGGAGCCGGCCGCAGGGTGGCCAAGGCGATGTTTGGACGATGTCGGCTGACGGAAGCAACGCCGTTCAAGTTACAAGCGGACCCTCTATGGATTGGAATCCGGTTTGGTCGCCCGATGGAAAATACCTCTATTTCTGCAGCGACCGAACCGGCAATATGAACCTCTGGCGCGTCCCAATTACAGAAAAAACGGGCAAGGTGTTAGGGGAGGCGGAAGCGGTTACTAGCGGGGCCGGCACTTCCAGCCAACACATCAGCCTCGCGCAAGACGGTCGGCGGATCGCTTATGTTGCACAGGAGGAAATTAAGAATCTCAGGAAAGTTACATTTGATCCATCCACGGAAAAGATTTTGGGTGAGCCAGTTCCGATCACGCGAGGTTCCTTACAAGGCTTTTTTCCCGATCCATCGCCTGACGGCGATTGGCTGGCATATTACTCGTCAGGAAAGCAGCAGGATATTTTTATCATCCGCACAGATGGGACAAGCATGCGGCAGTTGACCGACGATGCCTTTAAAGACCGGGAGCCTCGTTGGTCGCCGGACGGCAAACGGATTGCTTTCACGTCAGACCGCAGCGGAAGTTCGGAGATTTGGGCCATCAATCGTGATGGCAGCGGACTTCAACAACTCACGCAAATGGCGGGCGCGCATCACCCGGTCTGGTCTCCGGATGGAACTCAAATGATCTACTCCGTTCACACACCTAAAAACGCCGCTTACATCTTTCGAGTCGGGCAGGCTTGGGCCGATCAAAACCTGGTGGCCCTGGCGGAGCTGAGCGATACGAGCCAAATTTTTGAGAGCTGGTCGTGGTCTCCCGACGGGAAACGTCTGGCCGGGCTACGACATCTGGCAGACGGCTCTCATGCGGGAATTGGCGTTTATGATCTGGAGTCGCGGAAGTACAACTGGCTTACGGAGTTCGGAGAATGGCCTATATGGCTCAACGACGGTCGGCGGATACTCTTCGCTGATCATGGAAAGATTTTCATTGTGGACAGCGAGTCCAAAAAAAATCACAAAGTCCTTCCTGTTGCTGAGGGGGACATAGGCGGCGCGGGACTCTCACGCGATAATCGAGTGATCTACTTTACTTTTGTAGCGACTGAAGCTGACATCTGGCTGCTTGATTTGGAAAAAAGGGGATGAACCCGCGACGTCAGCGGACAAATTGCTGCCACGCCACGTGTGGAGTGTTGTCCAGCCATGGCCCAGAATTATCCACGCGACCAC
>QHNB01000008.1 GCA_003217965.1 Verrucomicrobiota bacterium
GCCAACGCAATGAACGAATGCATCGATCTCTCCATTCGTTTGCTTCCAAATCTCCTCTCCTAACGAATAATAGCCCGCGATGCTATCGTGATTGTTAAGCTGATCGGTCCAATAAGTATTCGGATCCTGGCTCAGTCGTCGGGCGACCTCGATCATATCAAGAATCAGCTTTTTAGTGGTAAGACCTCCTTCACTCGCGACGAGCGTGAGCTCCGCACCCAGCGCCGCCATTTGATCCAGCTTCTCTTGACTGAACGCATCGGAGCTGACGATCTTGATCCGGTAACCTTTGGCGGCGCAGACCAACGCCAGCGAAGCCCCTGTGCTACCGCCCGTATACTCGACAACGGTATCTCCGGGCTTTAATCGTCCGTCTTCCTCCGCTCGCGAAATCACCGCATGGGCCATCCGGTCCTTGACGCTGCCGGTGGGGTTCTCCCACTCGAGCTTTGCGAACACGTCTGCACAATTGGGCGGTACGACTTTGCCGAGTCGAACCATCGATGTGTTTCCAATAGCTTCGAGAATGTCCATGAGTTGATCTTTGCCGGTGCTCAGTGATCCCATCGAAATGGGTAAACTTATTCCCTCAAGACCGCAATCAGCTAGGCTGAGCAGCAGCTAAGGAAATCTAGAATCGAGGAAATGGGAATAACGAGATGCACGGGCCCGAGCCGGACTGGCATTAGCCGCAATGGTAGCGGAGAGCGACCCGGGAGAGTCGCGAATGAATCGAGGAAACGGGAATGACGAGATGCACGGAACAGCCGCGTTGGGTAGCGGAGAGCGACTCGGGAGAGTCGCGAATGAACGCAGGAAATGATTTTGTCCTGTTAATTCTGCAGCGATTCCTGCCTTCCTGCGTTCCTTAGAGATTGGATCGAGTCTGACTTCGACAACCTATGGCGGCACCGCATAGTCCCATTCACCCGAATGCTTCCATCAGCTTCTGGTAACGCGGGTTGCTGCGCACCGGGTCTAGCTCGGAATCGTACTTGGACCAATTCACCTTTTCGTGCCCCAGATTCGGGAGGCATCGCTCGAGCAAGTCGAGAGCCGCGTCGATATCGCCTAACCTCGAATAGCAGCATGCCGCATTATACTGCGCAACGGGATCATCGGGATCAATCGCCATCGCGCGGGAAATCCATTCCCTAGCCCGCTCTCTTTCCCCGAGTACAAGGAGTGCACCAGATCCCAGTTGCGCCGGCCTCGAATCCTCCGGATGGAGGGCGAGTTCACGCTCCGCAAGTTCGACTCCCTTCCGTGCAGCGCTTTTGGCGTCCTGCTCACGACCAAGCGACTTGTAGATTTGAATCAACAGGCAGGGGCATTGGTAATCGTCCGGTCTAAGTTCGGCCGCGCGTTCAAAAAGGGCACCTGCTTGCTCGATTTTGCCCTGCGCGAAGCTGGAACGAGCGTAGAAATAATGCGCCTCGAATGAGTTGGGATTGAGCGCTATAGCCTTTTCGAACTCCGCCTTCGCTTCCTCGTATCGTTGTCCAGCCGAGAGTGCCACTCCTCGCGACGCATGCGCTTCCGCAAGCTTGGGATCTAAGGCAAGGGCCTTTTCGGTTGTAGCGAGAATGCCATCGATCGAGACGTCTACATGATAGGTCATGTAGAGGAACGAATCGCAATCGGCCATTCCCGCATAAGCCCTGGCATAATTAGGATCTAACTCCACTGCCTTGGCGAACATCCGCCGTGCTAGTTGGAAGTAGTGTTTCGAGCGCCGATGCAGAAAGTCACGCCCTCTCAAGTAATAAGTATAAGCTTCAATATTTTCCGTCGGCACCCGGCCGATCGACTTCTTCTCCTGCGGCAACAACTTCACCTTCAGCTCTTCTACAATCGCGTGCGTGATTTCGTCTTGAATGGCGAAGATGTCGGTTAGGTCGCGGTCGAAGCGCTCCGCCCAAACGTGGCCGCCATCCTTGCTGTTAACGAGCTGTCCAGTTACCCGGACGCGCGCTCCCGCCTTCCGCACGCTTCCTTCCAAAATAAAAGCAACACCAAGCTCCTGACCGACCTGCTGCACCTTTACCGGTCTGGCCTTGTAGGTGAAAGCAGTGTGGCGCGCGACAACGAAGAGGCCAGAGATCTTGGACAAGTCAGTGATAATGTCCTCGGTAATCCCATCACTGAAATACTCCTGCTCCGTATCGCCGCTCATGTTGTTAAACGGCAAAACGGCAATCGAGGGGCGCTCCTCCTTCATTGAGATTGGACCTTGGGTGGCGGCGTTCTCCAATGAGACGTTATAAACACGAATGGGCTTCGTGATGTTTTTCAAACTCTGTTCGCCCATATCTTCGAAAATCAGATCGAGACGATTGCCAACGTGGTCGCGGACGGAATGCGAAACGGCAATCCCACCGGGCTCCGCTATGCTTTCCAGGCGCGCAGCAACGTTGACGCCGTCACCGAAGATGTCATCGCCTTCTACGATGACATCGCCCAGATTCACGCCAATGCGGAATTCGATCCGGCGATCCTGCGGCAACTCGGAGTTTCGATGGCGCATCGCGCGCTGAATCTCAGCTGCGCACCTCACTGCGTTTACCACACTGGGGAACTCCACCAGCATACCGTCACCGGTCAGCTTCACAATGCGCCCTTGTTGCTGCCTAATCTTGCCATCCACAACATCGGCCCGGACGGCTTTGAGCGCCTCAAGCGTACCAGCCTCGTTCTCACCCATAAGGCGGCTGTAGCCGACCACGTCGGCCGCAAGAATGGCACTCAAGCGACGTTCCATATCGACGCGAAACAGAGAATCTTATCATTCACCAGCACTGCTTGCATCACCCCAGCGGAAGTTATCGGGCGCAACCAGGTCGATATGACGCGACTGCCAATTATCACCAAGTCGGCACCCATTGATTAGCTCTCGACCGTCAACCCTCGACTGAACCCAACGCGCTCACAACAGCGCCGGCTCCGCCTCTACAGGGCGAGGCGGCTACATCTTCACGTAAAACTTCCCGACGTTTTTCGATGAGCTCGCGAGCTTTGCGTTACCCAGCATTGTAGCCACGGCGCTCTGTCGCCGTGCCGGCTCGCCCCGATAGAGAGAGGCGACTCTTGTTTTGGCCGCAAAGTTTGCGCGCTGCGTGTCTACTCCTCACGACGAGGCCAATCGCAATACCAGCGCGGCTATGGCGAGCAGGAGGAACACGATCGCCAAACCGAAGGAATAGTCGTGAGCGCGGAGATGAGTAATGGTCGCACAGATAAAGAACAAGACGAGACCGACTGCGGCGGCCACTCCGATCAGCGGCACAACGATTCCGATCACCAATCCGACTGCGCCCGCTGCTTTGAGCAGGCCAAGTGTAGTTATCCATGATTCCGGGACGTTTGCCTTGGCCATGTTGATCAGCACTTGCTTGAAGCGGATGAAATCGAGTGTCGCCGAGAAAATGTTCGCGGCGCCGGCCAGGAGAGTGACAAC
>QHNB01000009.1 GCA_003217965.1 Verrucomicrobiota bacterium
TAGAAACACGACCACCAGCCGTACCTCGGTGAAGAAGAGGACTGCGATTCTTCCGATTTCTTTTTCGTCCACTTTAAAGAGATGGAGGACCGAGGGTTCCCATGTGTCCCAGAGCGCAACCGTTAGCACGAAATAAAACAACGCAAAGGCGAGACCGATGACGAACGCGCGGAAGAAGAGGTTTCGAAGAAAAATGATTTTCTCGCGTTCCACAGGTGACCAGTTCCCGAGCTAGGATATTCAACCGGGGAACGGTCCCGCATTTGTCCCAAACCATTAATTCGGTTGCAATCAAAATTGCTTTCGAAAGTAAGCGTGGGGATTAGAAATTGGGTGGAACGATTGATCCAGCTTGCGCAGCTACGCTCGTAAAATTCCGGCGAAGGCATCGCGATGACGCCAGACAAGGAAAATCGCCAGCAGGGAGACCAGCGCCGCCATCGGCAATCCGGAGTGATCCATGAAAATATGAAACAGATCGATGTTCACGATCACCGGGAAAAGAAATACGAGCCCGAGCGGGACAAAGCGTCCGACGAGCAAGAGTAGACCGCCGATTACCTGAAACAGCGCAACCGCATAAATGTAGTGACTGACGAAAAGTGCGTTCAAAAAGTTTCCAGCTGGAGTTTGGGGGAACGGCGGCATGGGAATGAAATGCAAGAACGCATTCGAACCAAATACAACGAACATGAGTCCGAGAATAACGCGGGCGATAATAGTGGCGACTTTCATAGGACCACGTTGAAGAGACCGATTGTGAATTCCAAGTCATTCCAGCCGGAGCGCAGTTTACCAGGGTTGATCCTAAAGTAATTGTTGATCATTTGTTTGCGATTTTGATTGGGTGACGGTCTGCGACCGCGCGGATGCGCGGACAAATGGAGCGGTGAAATGAATCGCGCAGTGTTTCCGTCATGCTGAGCGGAGCGAGAGACTTCGCCTATGTTAGGTAGACACGAATTTAGTTGAACGATTGTAGCGGCAGTCTCCGACGGCGAAATTTAATTTGCGACGCTCGGAGAGCGCCGTTACATGGCATTGGTCGAGAGATAGCTTGGTCCGAACCAGACTGGCATTGTCTGTCGCGGCTCGAGATCCGCCTATAACAAAGGAGGCAGAAGCATCAGTTTGCTGCGCGACCTGGTAAGCATAAAAACGCTGACCGTTAGATATCGTGTGACAAAGGAGATTTGGTAGCGCCATGTCCATATTCGGCACAGGTTAGGTACTATGCGAATCACGAATCTCTCCATGATCCTCGTTGCTCTGACGATGCTGTCAGGTTTACCGGGCAAAGGTGCCGAGAACGAAACCGGGGCGGCTCCAATGAAGGCAATGGTCGCCCGTGAATATGGCAGCCCGGAAGTTTTGAAGCTAGAAGATGTACCGCGCCCTGTGCCGAAAGAGAATGAAGTTCTCGTGCGCGTAATTGCGGGCGGAGTGAATCCGGTCGATACGCTGATCGTTTCGGGAAAATATGCAAAGGAGTTTGGCACGTACCTGCCGTTAACGCCGGGCTATGATATCGCAGGAGTGGTTGAGCAAACGGGTGCAAAGATTACCAAGCTCAAAGTAGGCGACCCAATTTACGGATATATCCTCTGGGGCGGTGGCTTCGCTCAATACGATATCGCGACCGAAGGAGAGGTCGCGATTAAACCGAAATCATTGAATTATGAAGAGGCTGCTTCGGTGCCGCTAGTGGCGTTGACGGCATGGCAGGCGTTAATCGATGCTGCAAAGTTGACCACGGGTCAGACAGTTCTCATTCACGGCGGCTCTGGTGGCGTCGGAACGATGGCCATTCAAATTGCCAAAGCTCGGGGCGCGCGCGTGATCGCCACGGCGTCAACCGCCAACCAGGACGTGCTCAAGGAACTCGGCGCTGATGTGACGGTGGATTATACCAGGCAGAAGTTTGAAGACGTAGCGAGAGATGTCGATGTGGTTCTTGATAGCGTGGGCAAGGATACTTTGGCCCGTTCTTATGGAGTAGTGAAGAGGGGCGGCTTCATCGCGACCTTGGTAGCAAGACTTAATCAGAGTGAGCTTGATAAACACGGCATTCGTGGGGCCTCTATCTCAGTTAAGCCGGATGCGAATGAGTTGAATGAAATTACAAGGCTGATCGAGGCCAAGAAGATCAAGCCGGTGGTCACTGAAGTGTTGCCCCTGACCGAGGCCGTCAAAGCACTTCAGCAGGCAGCGACCCATCACACGCGGGGAAAAATTGTGCTGAAGATCGCGGAGGACCCCCAAGCGGAGTAAGGCGAGTAACAAGTAAGAAGTAAAACAATGTTCATCGGCGTTACAGCGGTTAAGAGCGAAAAGAATGAGATTCCGTTGTGGGTCCTTTTCCAGCTTTCCCGCGATTCGTTAGATCTTTAAACTCCTTGAGCAGGACCGATGCAAGTGTGGCGATAAATGGACCCTAGAATGGGCAGGGGGGTACGCGCCGCATAGAGTATCGCGATAAACCCATAGGTTAAAGTTAATCGCAGCGGACCGACGGCTTCGTATCGACGGGGGCTGACCAGCAAACGTGCTGGAATCACTGCTACCCGGCCGAGTCGCCGCAGTTTGCGAAAGAATTCTGCGTCTTCCATTAAGGGCACATCGGGATATCCACCGATCTTTTCAAAAGCAGCGTGCCGGCAAAAGAAGCCGTGATCTCCAAATCGCATGCGCAAGAGAAGACCTGCGTAATGGCCAAACTCATCGGTCAACCGATAGACAAGCTCAGGACGCGGAATGCGGATGCGGAAAAAACCGCCGACCGTTACGGGATCGCGCAAGGCGCGTTCAATTTCCTCCAGGGAACTTTCGGGTACTTCACAATCAGCATGTAGAAACCAAAGAATATCGCTTGAGGCAGCCTCAGCGCCCACGTTCATTTGTAGGGCTCGACTCGATTTCGCCGTTAAGATTCGGTCGCAGAGATTGGCGGCACGTTCTCGCGTGTCATCACTGCTGCCTCCATCGACTAGAAGGATCTCAACTGCTCCTACACGAGCGCGCAGTTGCTGGAGGAATTGTTCGATGACGGCTGCTTCATTCAGCACCGGGACGATGATTGATATGGAAGGCATCGTTTGATCGACGCATGCTACACTCTAGAAAAGAAATCAATTTGGCTGGAAGGTGGGAAGCGCGAGATAACGGACAGCGATTCCTTTGGCCGCATGGTTGCGTTCTAGATTGCATTCAAAAGTTCGCCGTTTCTCTGCGGATGAAATTCCAGAAGCAACATGCCGCTCTCGCGCAGCTGATTCGAACGCACGTCATTGAGAAAGAATTGCCATTGGTCCGGTGACCAGGTGCGCCAGTTCCCATCCGGCAAACGCTCGATCCGATTAAAACAGGTAAGATAGCTGGTAATCAGGTCGAATTTTTGCTCCGGAACCGGCAGTGGCCGATGCGCCTCGATTCGGTGCACGACACGATGCACCTTTAGCAAACCGAGTGTATCGCGAAAAATCGGCTGCTCGTCGATATCGAGGCCTATGCCGCTGTGGCCCAGCTTTTGCGCGATGTAGATGAAGTAACCTGGGCCGCATCCAAGGTCGAGAATGTGGTGGCGCGGGCCACGGTCAAGCGAAAGATCCTGCGCCCGTTCTACATTGCGTTTGATCCAAAACTTGGTGTCGCCGAAACGATGCACCTCTTTGACTCCGCGTGGGTACTTCTCTCGCAGGGCGTCCCACGACTTGTCCTGTTCAAGCTCGATATGCAGTTTTCGCGCGCTAACCGGATGGAGAGCGCGATGCATGTGTTCGCGCGTACTCGCGATGATGTCGGGCTCGAAGAGTTTAAGTAGTTTGTGGCCAGCCCTCATTCAGCATCCGCGATCGTTCCAGCCTCTCACCGATCACCCTAAACCTCAAAAGATTGAGACCATGTTTCCGACGGTCACTAGCTCTTTGACCCGGGCGGCGTCCCAATTGGCTGTCCGAATACAACCGTGACTCGCCGCGCGTCCAATCGTTTCGGGATTGTTCGTTCCGTGAATTCCAACATGAGGCTTGTTCAGTCCGGTCCATAAAATGCCGACCGGATTCCGCGGTCCGGGCGGCAAATGGAAAGCGGTATCGCTCTTTACTCCGTGCTGAAGTACGCCTTCATCGTGTCGAAACACCGGCAGGGTTGCGATACCGACGATTTTCCAGACGCCGATGGGAGCGGGCAAGGTCGTTGATCCCGGCGTGATCGGAAACTCGGCAACCAGCTGGTCGTTATCGTAGATAAGAAGGAATCGCTCTTTGGTGTCGACGTAGACTTTTCGGTTAGTGAACGCTGGGTTCGGTTGTGCGAAGCCTTCATGCAGGTCCTCGATTTTGAACGGCAATACGTTTGGCACTTTGACAGTGTCGCCGGGTTTGAGGGCATCAAGATTCATTCCCGGGTTGAGCTTGCGGATGTATGCCTGGGCGGAATGGAATCGTTCTGCTACAAGATCGAGCAGCGATCCGTATTTCAGCGCCTTCAACTTCGCTTGCTCGGAAGGTTTGGTCGCCGTCGGTCCTACGAAATTCTCTGCTTCCGGAGGAATCGTATAAGTGGTGAACGGCTCCGGCACCTGATCCAGTAACCATTGATCAACGACGCCGGTCTCACGCATTCGATGCGAACGCTTGTAATGAAGGAGTGCCTTGCGGAAAAATTCGCCCATCTGGCCATCGATCTTGCCAGGACCGAAATCGTTATTATCGAGAAAGATTTGGAGCCGGGTGGCCGTCACTTCGTCAAAGTTAGGGAGCGCGACCAAGGTCTTAGATCGTTCGGCTTTGGTTGCCTTTGGAATCGGAGTTGTCGGTGGCTTAGGCGGAACCGGTTTTGCCACCAAGAACAATGAGCCAGTCAAAAATACGACGGTACTCAGCAAAAATTTCATCAGCCGCAAGTAATGGACTTGGATCGGGGCTGGCGCAACCGGCGACCGGGCAAGGGCGAAAATCTTCCTGCAGATTATAGCATCTAGCGTGCGTCGCCTTTCGGGAACATCACTTTCTCGGGTTTGGCGTTGAGGGCTGCGAGAAGGTTCTTGATCAAACGGGTTTTGACCGCCCCAGCGTCACGGGGTGATACGAGATAGCGGACGATTGCTTCCAACCAGGTATTGTCGCTGACGCGGAAGATCACCCGTGGGCGCTCCCTCACTTCCAATTCGTCAACGGGCGTCCGGGCGAGAAGATTGCGATAAGTCTCCACGCGCTCGATCATGTCTTCGCCAATTTCCTCTTCCGTGATCTTTTGCATTGTGGTGGCAACAAACTGAAGGTCGCTTTGATAAGCGATTTGAAATTTTATCTCGTTCCAGATGTAAGGAAAAAGCGGCCACGAGTAGTTAAACACCATTGTGTTTAGAACCTTCGAATTCGGGAATTTGATGATACGGCCGCTGGGGTGATCGGTGGAAAGATATTTGCCGCCGAATTCCCAGAGTGTGGTATCGAAATAACCGACATCGATTACATCGCCAGTAGCGTCATCGATTTCAATTCGGTCGCCCACTCGATAGGGCCGCCGCACAAGAATATAAATCCATCCGATAAAACTGGACATCGGAGTTTGGACGGAAAGGCCGACGATGACTGAAAGCACCCCGACAGAAATGAGGGCGGTGTACCAATTCACAAAGAAGACCGAGAGCGCAATAATTGCGACAAGGACCGTGACGATCAGACGGACGATTCGCTTGAGAGTGAAGCGAGTGGAAGTATCAGCAACGCGGCCAATGGCGTAAACTGAGACCGCTTTGGCCATGGCAAGAAGCACAATGATCATCACCGCACCGCGTACCAGCCGCAGGAGCACTTCAACATGCGGCAGCGGCAGCGGGACAAAATGCGACGCGAGCAAGTAGTAAAGAATCCCGCACCCGATCAATAGTAGGGCGTGTGTGACAAACCAGAATTTGTCCTTTGCCTGGGCCTTGACCTTCTTTCCGCGCGTTTGATCGAGCGCTTCGCGCACCTCCGGCTCTTTCGAAATTTGCTCGGCCGTCTCGTTCATCCTCTCTCTTTCAATTCGAAAGACAGCAGCGTTTTGCTCGCGCCTAACAGAGCTCGCAGCCAGACTTCAGCGGAGAAGTGTTAAAGCGTGCAATTGGCAGTTTCTTTCAAAGGAAATAATGTGGCAACACTGCTCAGGCAGTTTTCACCCAGGCGCGCAGCACTTCCGCTACGCTCCAGGCTTGCGCGATGCAGCCGCCGGCATAATGCGGTTCGCGGGCGTCGAATACTTCGCTGATGGTGCCGATGCCGTCGTCGTTGAGATGCTCGGGGAAACGCTCGAGAAATTTTCGCGCTTCGGTTTTATCAGGATGAACTTTCAGCCAGGCGTCGACGAATGGCCCGATCAACCATGCCCAAACGGTGCCTTGATGGTAAGCGCCGTCGCGTGAACGCAGATCACCTGAGTAGATCGGTTTATAATCAGGATGGTCGGGTGACAACGAACGCAGCCCGACGGGAGTAACGAGCTTTTGTTTTACGACC
>QHNB01000246.1 GCA_003217965.1 Verrucomicrobiota bacterium
CGCAATCGGAAGTGTCGAAGCTGAGGAAGGCGCGTTGAAAATGGTGAACGACCTCGCCGATCGAGACTCGTTTAACGATCGGCCTGAGCAGACGGCAGTCTTGACGTTTGTTTCCAACATCTGATGTCCGCATGCCTCCACCCGACTTCAACTGGCCTCAGCTTTGAAATATTTTGTGCGTCTGGCTGCGATAGGCACTTGCCTGCCGCGCCGCAATCATGGTGGAGGCGGGTCGCGCCGAAGGGTGGCATAGGCGGATCGCCTTTGTGTCAAAAGTGATGATCGACCCCACGTTCTCGCCCAAAAGTGAGGACTGATACCACGTTCTGCCCCAGTCGTTAACTAGCTCAGACCTTTGATGGTGGGGCAGAGCGATGATGCTTCCGGCGCGGTGGAAAAATCCCGCTCACAAAAAGAGCAAGTGTGGCAACAGCTATCACTCCCACGATGCCCAAGAGAACGAATGCGCCATACAGGCGAATTTCTTCTCTCCCTGCGATTGCGTGCCTCCCGCCGCTGGAATCGTATATCGCGCCCGCTTCGTTATGCATGCCGCCGTGAAACCCGGTCAGCATGCCGATGCTGATGCAGAATGCGATTGCCAAAACGATCCAAAAACCACGCGAAGCGAATGGTGGTGTGGAGGGCTCCATTTATTTTAGCGTGTCAGATTTCAGCTTTTGGTTCCACACTTTTCGAAGCTTCTCGTCGCGCCGAAACGTCGGAAGGCGGATCACTTGAATCAGAGCTGAAGCTGATGGGAGCGGTGAATGGCCCGCTCAAACAAACACAGACTTTACCTGCGATTCTTCCAGAGAATCGAAACAGCTTGCTTAGCGGCGGGCATAGGGTATGCAGGTGGTTGATTACGTCACTCGACGTTTCAACGCATTTTTAGCCGGGCTGAAAAAGCTCGAGGGGCTGGACCTTCGCTGAGACAACGCTTAACGAGATCTCCAGGTCATAACTCGGACCCGGCTCAGCCTGAGCGAATCTATTGAAGTTCACGAAAGCATTGAGTGCAGCGATTATAATCGCTGCGACCGCGGGCGCAGTTAGCGTTTGCTCCGCGCAAAATTCAGCGTCAGCGGCGGTGACTGCCGTCCCCACGGCGCAAAGTACTGCGCCTTATACGGAAGGTGCAGTCTGGCAGATAACAATGGTCAAAACGAAACCTGGGATGAGCGATGATTATCTCAAAGCCCTCGCCAAGATATTCAAATCGACCAATGACGAAGCAAAACGACAGGGCGTCATTACCGATTACAAAATCCTAGCCGGTGATGCGGCTACCCAGCAGGACTACGATATTCTGCTGATGGTGGAATATCCCAACATGGCCGCACTCGATGGCCTCCGCGATAAGATGGACCCCATCGGCACTAAAATGGTCGGCAGCGAAGACCAACGGCGCCAACTGGCGGTCAAGCGCTTGGAAATCCGCGATATCATGGGCGACAAGACCATGCGCGAGATCACGCTGAAATAGTTCGCGTTACGGGCGGTGCTGCCTTCCTGGAGATCCCGGGGAGGCGGCACTGCACCGTCACCTTCTCTTTTCTATACTTCTTACCTTTTCGGATTAACGGATCCGCTGGTGGGGGGATTCGCCGTGGCGAATAACTGTTAACTGTTAACTGGTAACCACGAGCCTGGCTCGTGTGCTTGTCTCAAAAGTGCGGACCTGACCCCGTAGTTTCCTGTTCCTGTTGCCGCTGCTTGGTGGCCTTCAGTGGAAAAAGAAATAACTACCAGAGGCGCAGCACTGACTTCTTTTCGTGCCACTTCAACCGAAATCGCATTGCAGAAATCGCCAGGCCATCGCTATAGCCGCGTCTTGGGAGCCCTGTACTGAACGACGCCGAAGTGACACGCGATCTGAGCCAGATGCGCGGCTCACAGAGCCACGGCTAGATCTACCTGTGTAATCATCAACTCATCGGGTCTGTTCCTAAACCTGCACAAGATTGGGGCCGACTCTGACAATAAACGGTGCGCGCGATGGATCGAGATCGCTTTAAGTCAGTCCAGAAAGGTAAACAATATGAATACATTAATAACATGGAATCAGCTTCGAGAGATGGACCAAGCGCACAATCGCTTGAATCCGTTCTTGGGCGGATTTCCGAATAGAACGGGCAATGGCGAGACCCACAGCTTGGCGGTAGCAGATTGGTCACCGGAGATTGATATCAGTCAGGATGATCACGAGTACCTGCTCAAGGCAGACTTGCCTGAAATGAGGAAGGATGACGTTAGGGTAACAGTCGAAGATGGCATTCTCTCCGTTTCCGGAGAGCGCAAAACCGAAAAGGAAGATCAGAAAAGAAAATTCCATCGCATCGAGCGATCCTTTGGCAACTTCCGACGCAGCTTTACGCTGCCCGAAGATGCCGATAGCACGAAAGTGACGGCGGAGTTCCGCGACGGAGTTCTGAAAGTGCACCTCCCGACAACCGCGAGAGCAAGATCAAAAGGCATCGAAGTTAAGGTGGTGTAATGCTCTAACACTGACGGCGAGCGTGCGGAGGGTTCCGTGCGCTAGCCCCAGTGTAAAGCTGCTAACTAAGCCTATGGAACAGATAAAAACTCGCCCCTCCGTGGGCGCGAATTTCGAAGCCCGCACAGTCAGGGACATCATCGAGCCTGCGAAGAGCATTTTTAACAAGGTCTCTGTAAAGGTGGCTTTGGAGGAAATGCACGCGCGGGCAACCGATTCGTCACCTGTAATCGATCACCGCGGTGAATTATTGGGTACCGTGTCAACGAACCAAATGAACCGGAAGGTGGGTGGTTTCGGGCACGATCCCACGACAGAACCGGTAGAAGCACAAATTGAAAAAGACAATCCCTACTGCTTCGAAGACCAGGCGGTTGCGGAAGCGGAGCAGATGATGCTCAACGCAAAGGTAGGCGAAATTCCTGTAGTAACCCGCGAAAACTTGCTGGTAGGAACAATAAATATTGCAGCGATTGCACAGGAGAAAAAACGGGGGAAACGCTTGGAACGTCTAAATCCAGCGCCTGAGAGCCTCACAATCGGGTATTCGATGCCTCTACTCTACCACCAGTAATCAACCGATCCCTCAAAAGCCAAAGTGCGTGGTTACCGAAGGTTTAACCTTTGCTATTGGCCGTTTCTACCCGAGCGGCGCAGTTTCGGAAGCAATTTGCGAAATTGCGTGGGAGAGCGACCGACAATTCGCTTAAACGCGCGATTGAAGTTCGTCATGGATTGAAATCCACAGGCGAAGGCAGCCTCGCTAATTCGCGAGTTGGGGTTCAGCAAAAGCGTCTTCGATTTCTCCACTCGAACTCTCGAGAGATAGTCGATGAAATTTATCCCGGCCGCTTTCCTGAACATCTTGCAAAAGTAATGCCGGCTGATGTTAGCCACGCGAGCTACCCGTCCCAGCGAGAGCGGCTCCGCCTGATGCTTCTCGATGAATTGCCGCGCTCGTGCCATGTTCGCGGACTCGTCCTTTTCGCGGCGTACAACCAATTGATTCGACAAGATCGAAAGGTGTTGCGCAAAAATACTCAGGAGACGCAACATCGCCCGATACCGATCCGGCGATAAAACACATGATCGAAAATACGCCCGCTCAAGTTGCTTCCAATCCGCCTTGTAGCCCCAGGCGCGGAGCCGCCGAGTAATGCTGTCGAAGTGTTTTTTAGTCGGGTTGTTGAGCATCACTTCGCCGGTCTCGAGAAAACCAAGAATATGGTCACCTACATACACCGGAACTGCACTTTCGGAGAGACCCGCAAACCAGGTAACGGTGCGCATAGTCGATTCCGGATGAGATGCATCGGTTTGGGCCCTTAAGCATGCAGCGCGAGCCTTGTTGAAACGAGTCAGAATTGCGGCGAATGAGCCATGATCTTCTTTTCCATGGTGCGCCGGCGACCATGAATCGTGCCCTCGGATATTAAGCGGCAAACCCATGGCTTTGCTGAAAGCACGTTCGTAATCTTTGAAAATCTGCGAACGCGAGAGATGTTGCATGACTTCCTGATCAGAGGATCGGGATGCGTTTCGTTTGTTCATTATACCTTGCGAAGCGGTACGTTTACCACGCGACTGCGGGTCGCACCACGGCGCATTCTAAGCTGCGAACCCTCTCAGCGATCATTCTCCCGATGAAATCGCCGTCCGAAGGAGGCGTCGACGAGAGTCCGGCGTGGAAGATCCGGGGACTGCTTCCAGTCCACCGTGCGCAGATGCCCGAAAAGCGCACTGCGGCGTTTGGAAATTTTATGTTGCGCGAGGTAAAGCGCGCCGCTTTGCGTGAGCGTTAGTTGCATATTTGGTTTCGTTTAACTGTTACCGGTGGC
>QHNB01000247.1 GCA_003217965.1 Verrucomicrobiota bacterium
TGTCAATGTCATTGTCGATGGCGAACGCATAGTCAGCGTTGGTTCCGCAAACGAAACCAAAGCTCCAGAAGGTGTGCGCGTCATTGATTGCGCCGGCAAATTCATCTTGCCCGGCTATATCGACACTCACATTCACTTCTTTCAATCAGGCGATCTGTTCACGCGCCCTGACGCCGCTGATTTCACCAAGATCCGGCCATATGCCGATGAGGTCGCATGGGTCAAATCCCATTTGAACGACGTCTTTGCGCGTTATTTGCGCTGCGGCATCACCAGCGTGGTGGATGTCGGCGGACCGATGTGGAATTTCGAGGTCAGGAAGATCGCGAACTCCACGCCGAAAGCGCCTCGTGTTGCCGTGGCTGGCCCGCTCATTTCCAGTGTCTCGCGCCCACAGCTCAATCTCGGGGATCCGCCCATCGTGCAGGTGAACACGCCGGAGGATGCGCGTGCCATGGTGCGCACTCTGGCAGCGAAGACGCCGGACTATATAAAGATCTGGTTCATCGTTGATCCCGATCATCCAGTCGAAAAATTCCGTCCGATCGTGCACGCCGTAGTGGACGAGAGCCATGCCCGGAAATTACGCGTTGCCGTGCACGCGACCGAGCTGGAAGCAGCCCGGGCTTCGGTGGAAGAAGGCGCCGATCTACTGGTCCACAGCGTTACGGATAAACCCGTCGATGAGCCGTTTGTTCACCTGCTCAAGGAAAAAGGGACAATTCTTTGTCCAACCCTGGTCGTGTTCGAACGTTACGGCCGAACCTTCGCCAATAAGCTGAATCTGACACCGGAAGAAAAAGCGTGGGGTAACCCTGAAGTAATCGCCTCGCTCGATGTCACCAAAATCCCGCCAGATCAATTGCCGGATCGAGTGAAGAAGGCGCTTGAGAACCCCGACGCACCCCTTGATCGAATCCAGCATACTTATGACGTGGCGCTCAAGAATCTGAAGATTTTAGAGGATGCCGGGATTCCGATTGCGGCCGGAACCGACGCGGGAAATATCGGCACGATCCATGGACCGGCGCTGTTTCGGGAATTTCAACTCATGCGCGATGCTGGTCTCACGCCGATGCAAATCCTGCAATGCGCTACGAGCAATGCCGCGCGGGTTTTCGCCACGGCACGATCCGGCATTCTCGATGAAAATGGCAATCCGCAGATTGGCTCAATCATTGCCGGCAACTTCGCTGATCTTATCATCCTTAACTCCAACCCTGTCGCTGACATCGCCCGCGCATCCGATATTGATCGTGTGATCAAGAACGGGACGGTTTACGACGCAGCATCGCTGCTGCCGAGGTAATAGTGGCGCTTGTCAGGAACCGACGACAAACCTGTTTCCTTCGCTGTCCTTGAAGATGGCGTAGGTCCCCCAGGGTTGTTGTTGGGGTGGCCCTTCGAATTCTACGCCGCGCGCCTTCAATGCGTCGTAGGTCTCCTGAATATCATCGCAGGCGTAGGACATGTTCATGAATGTGCCAACGCGTTTTTCATCGCCTTCGGCGGTGAAGAGCACGACGCGAGTTTCGGCTTTGGGCACGCGTAGCTCGATCCATCGTTGTTTCTCATCGAAAGGTTGGTCAGTGATGATCGTGAATCCTAATTTCTCGGTGTAAAAATCCAGGGCTCGGTTCTGGTCTGCGACTGGAATACTGACAAATTTGATTTGTTTAATCATGGCACCTAGAGCCTAGGGCGGCCTCGGGCCAAAGGTCTAGAGCCGAACCAGTTTTCGCACCTGAAAGCGCTGTCCATTAATCGGTATAGCACTAAACTGCGGCATGCCGCGCTTTCGTGAGACCGTTCCAATCGACGATTATGTTTTGGATGTCCTGATGCGCGATCTGGTTGGTCACGATCACCAAGCTGCTGCTTTTCTGGTTTATCTCTATCTCTACCGTCAGGCTCAGCAGCAAAAGTGGAGACCGGTTACAGCCAGCCTTCGCATGGTCGCGGAGGCCACAGGTCTTTCGAAGAGCACGGCTCAAATTGCAGTCGAAAAACTGCGCGCGCGGCAGCTGATCAGGTCCATGAAGGATTACGCGACGGCGATACCTAAGTACCGCATTCTACGACATTGGCGCGAGTCCGCCTAATCACTCGAGAAAAGAGACGAATCATTGAGTCAGAACAAAGCCGAAGTGCCTTCGCGCTTGTAGCTGTCGCTTGGCCGCTCGCGAAAACCTTTCGAGGTTCTCAACGTCAAACCTGGGAATTTCTGCCGCCGGGGACCGGCGGGTGTCACGCAACATGGTGGGCGGTAATTCATCCTGCGAAAGAAGCGTTGCTGAAACGGCGCGTTCGCGCCGAAAGAAGATGAACTGAGGCCAGTTCGATGGCGAGATAGGCCGCCTCAAATCTGTCGTCCCGTTATACTGCAGTCAGCCGCCATGTGTGGCGTCCGCGCCGTTTGGTCCTTGCACTTGTGATCCGTGACTTATCGCTGAAACTGGCAGCATGGCTGAAGTAACAATCGAGGTCATCAAGAATGGCCCCTACATCATTAAGGGGACCGTCGAATTGAAGGATGCCGACGGAAATTCCTACCCGGTTGAAAAACGAATGGCGCTTTGTCGATGCGGCGCTTCCACGACCAAGCCTTTTTGCGACGGCACTCACTCGAAAATTGGATTCCAAGCCGCGGAGAAGGCAGTGCCGGAATCGGCCGAGAATTAGCGGGTCCAAGGCTCCGCGGACTGCATTCGCGCGATAAAGGAATAGTCGCCTGGCTGGAGTCGCGCGAGTGTCGAAGCCCAGTATTTAAGCGGAAAATTTCGACGGATTGGAAAAGCTAGATTTGCCGTAACTCCAGTTGAGGAAAATCACTTCCGCTCCGAGGCCAGCCAAAACGCAATCGTTGGCGCGAGACAAGCTTCTTGCAGAAGCGTGCAGATCTCAACACCAGTCTGCAAGCTCGCGTTGTTTGTCGCCGCGGCTGTCACGGCAGATGTCGCCAGTGCTCAGGAACGCAGATCGGTTGCACGTGGGGATTTCGGAGTGCCCTTGCAGCCGTTCTCCATCAGCGCCGTCAGCAGCGTTCGCCGAGCCGAATCAATTCAGGTGGCGTATAACGTGCCGCGTGCACAGGCTGTCAGCGTTCCCCGCGCAAGACCGGCAGATGATGATAACGATTATGAAGAGGAAGCCGAGAGAACGATTCCAACCATTCAAACGCGCTACGGCGGACCAAGCGTAGCCGGAGCTCGGGCAATTTTGCGCA
>QHNB01000248.1 GCA_003217965.1 Verrucomicrobiota bacterium
GCATCTCCATGCGCGGCGCAAAATAACTATATCCAACATAACCTGGTGTCGGACATACCCGGTCTGGCTAATCATACCGATCCAAACCTGGCTAATCCCTGGGGGATCGCTTCCAGCGCGACCTCGCCGTTTTGGGTCTCGGACAATCACACGGGAGTCTCGACACTATATAATAGTACCGGCAACCCCCTCGCGTTGGTCGTGACTATACCGCCCGCGCCGGGATCCCCTCCAGGAACTCTCGGCTCGCCTACCGGGGTGGTCTTTAATAGCACAGCCGATTTTCAAATTGGGGCATCAGCGGCCCGGTTTATTTTTGCAACCGAAGACGGCACTATCACAGGTTGGAACGCCGGGGCCGGGACGAGTGCGGTTACGGAAGCTACGACTGCGGATGCCGTTTACAAAGGTATTGCCATTGGCAACAATGGGATCAGCAATTTTCTCTACGCCGCCAACTTTCATTCCGGCGCGATCGACGTTTTTAACAACACTTTTGCACCTACAACGCTCGCTGGCTCCTTTACCGATCCGAATCTGCCTGCCGGTTACGCGCCGTTTAATATCCAGAACATCAATGGATCGCTGCTGGTAACGTACGCATTGCAAGACGCGGACAAGGAGGATGATGTTCCGGGCGCAGGGCATGGCTTCGTCGATCGATTCGATCTAAATGGAAACTTGCTGCAACGCCTCATTACGGATGGAGTGCTCAACTCTCCTTGGGGACTGGCGATCGGGCCCAGCGCATTCGGCGCGTTCTCTAATGATCTTCTGGTCGGCAACTTCGGTGACGGCCGGATCAACGCGTTTGATCCCGCGAACGGCACGTTCTTGGGCACCTTGGAGGACCCCAACGGTAATCCCATAACGATTGAGGGACTCTGGGGATTGCGTGTTGGTAATGGAGGGAACGGCGGTGATCCGAACACGTTGTATTTTGCTGCCGGCATTCCAGGAGGCGGCGAGATCGAAGATCATGGATTATTCGGCAGCATCACGGTGCCAGAGCCGGGTGCGACATTCAGCTTTATGGCGCTGGGATTAGTGGCGTTGGCAGGATGCGGTCGTGCGCTACGAATAGTGAGACTACAGATATCTGGCCGCTGAATTTTTACTCGACAAACCCAGCCGCTTCCCGATCTTAGTCGACGTTCAGCGCTGAACTACAATTCTCATCTCAGAGGTTAGAGGAATCATCTCGTACAAAAACTCCTGGCCTGAAGCGGGCAAGTCTTCCGTTGGGATCGGAGTTAGAGGAACTTGATCGCGATGACACGCGCGTGTCCTTCTCGAAGGGGCGCGAGCGTCTCTGAAGGATTACTACTGTTCGCGAGCAAGATTACGGCATCGGCGCCGCGCTTTGCTGCTTCTTTAACGGCAAATTCCACGCCTCCAGCTTTCCGCCATAGAGCGCCGCGCGCATTCTCCACTCGAACCCAACCTAAAACTCGATAGGGTCGATCCGGCGGACCTTGATAGACTGGAAGAGCAAACCCTCTTTGTACAACTACCCCCGTGGCAAACGGCCAGTCCTGCTGTTGCCCGACATAGGCCGTGTAATTCACCTGGGTGCAGCTGCAGAGCACCGGTGTGATGCACGCGAGAAACAATGCTTTCATTCGCTTCCGCATAATGTTCACGGATGACGCACCGCTGCCAATAAGAAGTTCGCTCCAACAAAATTCATAGGACAGGCGTTCAAAGTTTTTGCCCTGTACTCTTCATTTCTTGTTTTCCTTATTCCTCGCCGTCGGCAGCAAGCGCAATTTTGGCATTGCTTTTGGCAATGGTGCGGAGGTAGAAAAGTCGTCCCTCCGAACAATGAAAGCGAAGCTGTCTCTCACGCTTTTTATTGCAATTGCTGTAGGTGCGTCCGCTCACGCGGCAACTCTGACGGTCACCAATACAAACGACAATTTGGCGGGTTCATTGCGGCAGGCCATTCGCGATGCTAGTTCGGGCGACACCATCGTGTTCAACATTCCGACGAACGATCCTGGCTACAATGCGACGACACAAACCTGGACCGTCACCTTGACCTCGGCGGAGCTGATGATTAGCAACGACCTGACCATCGATGGGGGTGGCCAGAAGATCATCGTCCAGCGGAGCGCGGCAGGCGGCACGCCAAACTTTCGCATTTTCAACATCGTCGCAGGCAATGTCACGTTATCCCGACTCACAATTGCAAACGGATTGTCACAGGACGGAACTGTTGAATCGAAGGGCGGCGGTGTTCGAAATGCCGGAACTTTGACCCTGACCGGGTGCACTATCACCGGTAATACGGGCAGGTTCGAGGGAGGGGGATTGTACAATGACGGCACTACAACGGTGAACAATTGCACCTTCAACGGCAATAGCACCGACGGAGGAGGAGGCGGAATTCAAAACGATGGAAATCTCGCCCTGAATAGCTGTACGATCAGTGGCAATATTGGTGTCGGAGCCCCACCAGGCGTCGACAACACGGGTACCGCACATGTCCACAATTCTGTGCTTGCCGGCAATACAGGCAGTGCCTTCGCCGACGCTGTCGGCGCTTATATTTCAGACGGATACAACTTTATCGGACGAGCGACTGGTCCGTCGGGTACTTCCGGGCTTGGAAGCACGGGCTTTGGCCAGTCCGGATCACATGATCAGGTGGGCACCTTCGAAGCTCCGGCCGATCCGAAGCTCGGACCATTACAGGATAACGGAGGTCCGACACAAACCATGTCGCCGTTATCGGGCAGTCCTTTAATCGATCAAGGAGATAGCTTTGGAGTAACAACGGATCAGCGCGGGTTTCAGCGGCCCTTGGATAATCCATCGATAACAAATGCGGCGGAGGGCGATGGCAGCGATATCGGAGCCGTGGAGACTGATGTCGTACAATCGGGTCCAACTTTTGTCGTAAATACTAGTGACGAGCATAGCGACGAAGTTTGTGGAATTGCTGATTGTAGCCTCTGGGACGCAGCCAATGCTTCAAATGCGAATACCTCCAACAACAGCGTCATCACATTTACACCGGGGCTAACGGGGACAATCAATGTTACGATTCAACCAGTTGGGATCATTTTGGTCCGGCCGGTGAACATTGTCGGTCCGGGGGCTCGACTGTTGACCGTCAGCGCTGCCAATGCTGGGCGCGTTTTTTTCCTGAGAACCGAGGGTGTTCGTATCTCCGGGCTGACCATTGCGAACGCCAATGTGGCGGCTCACGGTGCCGGTATTTTCATGGACACCGGCACAAGCCTAACGCTGGAGAGTTGCGCGATCGTAAATAACACAGCCAGCGGAGGCACGACCGGCGGCGGCATT
>QHNB01000249.1 GCA_003217965.1 Verrucomicrobiota bacterium
CTGGATACGGCATCGAGTGATCGGTTGAAATCCATTCTCGAAACGCGTCCTCTTGCCGTTCGAATTCACCGGAAGCGGATTGCTCCTTAGGAAACTGTGCCATCCATGCAACTCTCGCACAGTCGCCTCGACAGAGCGAGGCGGCTACAGTTAGCTCGCCGGCGCGGGCGAAGGTTGTGCAGGTTTGCCGCCGAAATCGTGTTCATGAAAATGCGCACTACGCAGGAATGGCACTCGATCCAGGACGTGTTCTTGGAACGATTCGAGCCAGAGATAGATCACCGGAGTGATGAAAAGGGTGACCATTTGCGAAAGAATAAGCCCGCCGACGATTACGAGCCCAAGTGGCCGGCGCGAGGAGGCATCGCTCCCGAAACCGATGGCGAGCGGCAGCGCGCCCATGAAAGCGGAGAGGGTAGTCATCATGATGGGACGGAAGCGTTCGATGCTAGCCTCATGAATAGCTGAGCGAAGGTCCCACCCTTCGTCGATTCGTTGCAGGGCGAAGTCAACGACCATGATGCCATTCTTCTTCACGATACCGAGGAGGAGGAATAGCCCGATGACGCTGTAAAGCGACAAGGTCGATCCAAAAAGCCAGAGTGTGAACAAACCGCCAACCACCGCGGGCACGATCGCCGGAAAGAGGACGGTAATTGGATGCACGTAGCTCTCATAAAGGATTCCCAGAATCACGTACATGACGAAGATGGCGGAAATAAGCAGCAGAGGAAGCGCTTTGAATAGTTGCCGGAAAACGAGTGCCTCGCCTTGGAAGGTGGCTTGGACGCCGGGATATTGCTGGCGGACTTGCGCGAAGGCATTCTCGATAAATGTGGTGGCATCGCCGATGGCAATGTTGGGCAAGAGGTTAAAGTTGATCGTCACGCTGGTGAATTGGTTGAAATGATTTACCGCCTGCGGACCTACTACCTGTTTGGTTGAGGTCACGGCGCGAAGCGGAACAAGATTGGAAGCGGTACTAGTTGTGACCGCTTGACCTGCGCTCGTAGTGGTTCCCGTAGGTCCGCTGGTTCCGGAACTGCTCGTTGCAGTTGTCGGATTACTCGTACCAGACGGATTCGTGCCGCGGACGTAAAGGTTGTTAAGGTCCCCCGGAGTGGCGCGTTCGTTATCCTTTACCTCAAGTATGACCTGATATTGATCTTCCGGTTGCTTGATTAAGTACAGGTTGGGGGTGCTGTTGTAAAAATCGGAGCGGACAGTAGCGAAGCCTTTAAAGCCGCGCAGCTTGGACATAAGCTGGTCGGCCGCGGCATAGACATCCTCGGGAACGATGCCGCTGACGGTGTAAGCATATTGTCCCTGAGTCTGGTTAGTGACGCCGACATTGATTTGCAAGACGGGATTTGGCTGCATCACCGCCGTTACGCCTGGAATGGTGCCGATTGATTTCTGCAATTGCAGGATACACTGATCAATCGGTGGCCGCTCGTTCTTCGGCTTGAGAAAAAGGAACAGGAGCGCCTGCGATCCAGCGGTGCGGCTGGAGAAACCTGCCAGGGTGAAGAATTGGGCGATGTTCGGATCGTCCTTCAGCTTTTGATTAACCTGCTGTTGGTAGGCGCGCATTTGTGCAGGGGAAGAACCTTCCTGGGCGATAAAAACCCCACGGATGAAACCGCTGTCTCCTGGCGGCAATAAGGTGAATGGCAAATGAGTGAAGAAAAACCAGAGCCCGATGATGCAAATGAGAATGATGGGGATAGTGAGCCAGGCGCGATCGAGGAATTTGTCCAGCGCGCGGCCGTAAGCCGCGATCACGCGTTTAATGAAGTCGCCGGTCCACTTTTCCATGCGGGCACGTTTATGACCAGCTTTTCGTTCGCCCAGAATTCGGGCGCACATCAACGGCGTAAGGGTGAGCGAAACCAGCCCCGAGGCAAGAATTGCGACGATGATGGTCACAGAAAATTCGCGGAAGATGCGGCCAAGCAGACCGGGAAGAAAAACTAACGGGATAAAGACAGCTGCCAGCGACAGCGTCATGGACAGGATCGTGAAAGAGATTTCGCCGGCGCTGTTATAGGTCGCCTGCAAGATCGATTCACCGTTCTCAGCACGGCGGACGACGTTTTCCAGAAAGACAATCGCGTCATCGACGAGGAATCCGATGGCCAGGGTCAACGCCATCAGGGTCAAATTATTGATGGAATAATCGAGCATGAACATCACCGCCACCGTGATGAAGAGCGAGAGCGGCAACGCGACCGCTGGAATCAAAGTGTCGGTGGCGCGGCCGAGAAAAACGTAGATAACAAGAACAACTAGCACGAATGCGATGGCAAGGGTCGCAATTCCGGAAACAAGGCTTTAACCGACTTCGCCACTTCGACCGCGTTCGCGCCGGCCTGTCGTGAAACCGCCAAAACCACCGTCGAGCCGGGCGGGCTGAAACCGCGCACCCAAAAAGTGCGTGATAAACGCTCGTCCTGCACGCTCTCTTGAACATCGGAGACATCGCGCAGAAAAACGGGCGAGCCATCCTTGTTTCGCGCTACGATCAAATTGCGATAGCCTTCCGCCTGATCGATCTGGCCGTTGGGAAGCAAAACGAAAGTCCGATGCGGCCCGTCGAATTGGCCGGCGCCGGAATAAACGGTGCCGGCCTTGATCGCGTTGGCCAGGTCATCCATCGTCAGTCCGCGGGAGGCGAGAGCGGCAGGATCAGCCTTAATTCGGATCGCTCCTTGAACGCCGTAAACGTTTACTTGCGAAACTCCTGGCAGGATGGCGATGCGCTGCTGCACCGCGGTAGTAGCGTACTTATATAAATCGCCATCAGTGAGCGTATCAGACAACAACCCGATGAGGTAAATCGACTGATCGTTTGGATTCGTTTTGGTGAAGGTGGGTGGACTGGGAAGATCAATCGGCAACTTTCCCGTTGCGCGCTGAATGGCGGCTTGCACATCGGTGGCAGCATCAACGATGCTTTTACTGAGATTGAATTGCAGAGTTAAGTTGGTGCTACTCTGTGTGCTCGCGCTAGTAATGATGTCGAGCCCCGGAATTTGCAAAAACTGTTTTTCCAGCGGAGTGGCGATGTTATTCGCCATGGTAGTTGGGTTCGCACCAGGATAAGAACAACTGACGCTGATAACCGGATAATCCACCGCCGGCAGATCGTTGACCGCAAGTTTTCCGTAGGTCGCAAATCCGGCGACGATGGCGGACAGCGTCAGCAAAACCGTCATCACCGGACGACGAATGAATGGACCAGAAAGTCCGGAACCGCTGACCTGAATTAGTTTTGCCTTAGTGTTGGGCTGATCGGAAGGAGACCCAGGGGCATTGCCAGGGGAAGTTTTGTCTTTATCGGAGTTGTCAGCCATGGCAGTTCATTTTGCCGGCGCTTTGGGCGTTGGATTTGCGGAACTCTGGCCGCTCTCCATTATTTGCGGCGCGACTTTTGTTCCGGGTGCGAGGGCAAGTTGTCCGGTGACAACCACAGTTTCGCCAGGCTTCACACCATCTTCGATCACCATCATATCGCCGTCCTGCCGTTGTCCTGGTCTTACCGGTCGCTGATCGACGGTATTATCTTGCTTGAGGACAAAGATGAACGGACCGCGCTGGCTGATTTGCACCGCCTGCGCCGGTACGAGCTTGGCATCCTTGATCTGATCGAGAATAAATCGGACGCGAACGAATTCTCCCGGCCAGAGCGAACGATCGGGATTGGGGGTGATGCCACGCGCTTTGACTGTGCCGGAGCCTGGTTGAACAACATTATCAATGAAATAGAGATCGCCCAATCGCGGTGGTTGATCGTCGTTGGGCGAATCGGTTTGCACTTTCATGTTCGGATTACCGAGATAATGGCGCACCAATGCAACATCGGGTTCGGCCACAGTGAAGTCGGTGTAAATTTGATCAAAGCGATCGATGCTGAGCAACACGACTCCGCCAGCATTTCCCCCAGAAATGACATTGCCCACATCGACTGTGCGCAGTCCGGCGCGCCCGTCGAGGGGCGAGCGGATGGTGCAGTAATCGAGATTGACTTGCGCGGCATCCACCGCCGCCTGAGCGGCTTGGACTTTGGCCTTGTCGTTATTGAATGTGCCTTGGGCAACATCCAAATCCTGCGGCGCATTGACGCCACGGGCGCGCAGCTCCTGCTGACGTTTGAGAGTGATTTGATCGAGCACAAGTTGTGATTGTGCCTGGGCAAGTTGCCCCTTTGCCTGATCGAGCGCCGCCTGGTAAGGCCGCGGATCAATCGTGAACAGCAAATCACCTTTCTTCACGTCGGCCCCATCTTGAAACTCGCGGGCGATGATTTGTCCGCTGACCTGCGCCTGCACTTTCACACTCTCGACCGAAACGCAGGTGCCGATCTCATCCAAATAAAGTGGTACGTCCCGCGTAACTACCTTGGCAACGATGACCGGACGCGGCGCAGGTTGTGGCGCCGGCTTTTTCCCAACAACCACGAGACGCACAACCAAAAGCAGCAGAACAAGCCCGATTGCGCCGGCCACGAAATAGACCCGGCGACGGCCGAAGCGACGTTCCAGATGCGTGACCTGCTCCCGCATCGCAATGTTTACGTCTGCCAAAGTCGCCATCCTACTTGTCTATATGCGCGATAGGTTTGCCGCCGTTACGCACCACTGACGGCGCCCGCTCCGCTTGTTCCCGGATCTGGTTCAAAACTCGCATGCAGACTTGCAAGTCGCGCAGAGAAACGTCCCTAATCAAGTCCCGCCGTAATTCCACGGCAGTTGCGGCGATTTGTCCAATAAGGCGATGAGCACGGTGTTGTAAATGCACGGTTTTACAGCGGCGATCCCGCGGGGAATTTCTTCGCGAAACCCAGCCCTCCTCCTCGAGCCGATGCAACAGTGCAACCAGCGTTGGCTCTTCAATCCCGAGGTTGGAAGCGATTTCCGCCTGCGTCAGAGCATGAGGCGTAAGCGAAAGGAGCAAGAGAGTGCGCCACTTGGCTTGGCTCAAACCCATCGGCCGGAGTCGTTCATCGAGCTGCAGCCGCCAGGCCCGTGCCGTCCCGTGAAGCAGTGGTCCGAGAGTCTCGGGATCGAATTTCTTCATCGGGAACGTGGAAAATCGTTAGCTAGCTAACGAACTAAGCAATTCGCATTCCGGCTCTTGTCAACCGTGGCTAGAACGAGCTCACGGCAAAGACAATGACTTCATGATTGCGGTAATCTTTAATGCGCAGCACCAGTTGAGGATGATGGGGGGACCAATGATTAGTGTTCTGGGCCTCGCGTTCATCCCGCGCTTGGACCAGAAAAAATCTCGTGTCCGCTGGTAGTTCCTCAATCGCCCTGGCGTAACGAATAGGAGCGTGGACATAGAAAAGATAGGGCTGGTATTGGGGATCGATCGCGTAAAGGGGAATGTTAGCGGGGACGACAGCATCGATCTGGCGGGCATGCTTTCTCACTTTTTCATGCGCTTGCAGATGGGGCACGATCAGAAAGGCGTAAAGCAGAAGCGCGAAACAGGTCAGCCCCACCAGCACCAGGACCAGCCAGTTTCTAGATTTCGCGCTGAATTTTTTCGCTCCGAGCCACCTTGGCCAGCGCAGATTGTCCTGAGATAGCAACTCGCCAAACCACCATGCGACTGGGCCAAGGGCGGGCATGGCGAAGCGCGGCAGAGCGGCTGGTACGAGA
>QHNB01000250.1 GCA_003217965.1 Verrucomicrobiota bacterium
TTACGCGCTTTGAAGAATGACTCGAAATCGACCAGTCCATACACCACGATCGCTACGCGATGTTGCCTAGTTTGCGCACCCGCGATCAACCGTCGGATTTGTTGCGTATAATCGTTACGAAAACATTTGCTTAGCCGTTGTAGACGCTTTTCCGGGCGCTGAAGCTCATCGGGAGGGCAGCACCACGCCCAATCCACGTTGTTATGACCGATCCAGACCAGAATCAGATCAGGGAATCGCGTACTCGAGAGGATTTGATCAACCTGGGCTGAGAAATTGCGCGTTCGAAGAATCCTTCGAAAAAAATTTCGTCGATCTCCCGCACGGTCGACGAGAGCGCCCATCCCCCCGTACTCAGTCGCCACAAGTGGCGTAAACCTCTCCAGCCTTTTGAAAACGCTGTAGATGCTGCCCGAAGCGAGGTCGGTGTCGAGGAACCAATCTCTGCCACGTCGTGTATGCGCGCGCCAAAATGTGCCTAGTGCTGATGAGATATACGCGTCTCGGGAAAGACTATCGCCAACCATGGCAACATGGGGGAGCCGTGCCAGCAGTTGTGTGCGGGTGATCTGTCCGTTTTTGTAAGCCACATAATAAGGGTGAAAACGGCTAGCTGGATCAGCGACTCGTTCCAAGTAATTAGTGCTGACCGCACTGTCGGCTTTCATAAACAAGCTTGTCGGCCTTGCTTAATTAATCCAACCAATTCATCGTCGCCAGCAAGCGACGAAATTCGGTATCATCCGCTGAAAGAGCCGGCAACCATTGGCCGATCGATTCGCGTTTCCACCAAGCTGGATCACCCGGCGGCGCGAATTGATAGCGATAGAGCCGAGCGCGAACAAAATGAGGGGGTGCCTCCGGAAATGGATTGCTCCCGAGCAGTGAGAGTGTCGCGGGATCGTTGTGCAAAAGTTCCCACACAAAATGCAGCGTCCAGGGATATTCTGCCGGTGAAGCCATGGCGGCGAACCAGATTTGCCAGTCAATTCGAGCCTGGTAAGGCGCGATGAATGGCGGCCGCAGACTCGGATCACCTGGTTTAGCTTTGAATTCGTATTCCTTCCACCTGGTGTCGCCCGTTATGATTGCGTCATCCGTGCCCTCGAAAATGATTTCATCGCGTTCTCTACCGACACTTCCAAAAGCGCCGTAAGTGTTTACCAGGTTGAACGGATCGAAGGAAGAGTTCATCAACTGCCGGTTCGAGATCAGATTGGTCACCGGCGCGATGCTCAGGTAGACGACAAGAATGCTTAAAGCGGCGGAGAGCGCGAATTGAAGACGCGAAGGCTCCGCGTCGCGCATTCGCCTGACTAAAAAGACAGGAGCAATTCGGCGCCAGAATGTGTCATCGAAGCAGGCGAGGAAGGGAATGATGGTCACGTAGTTCAGAAAAGAAAGATTGCCGCTGATAATAAGAACGATCTGAAAACTCACGAGCAAGAGACCAGCAACGTGACGAACGTGACGCGGTCCGAAAGAAAACCATGGTACAATCAATTCTATGAAATGGTTCCATGCGGTTCCGAATTTATGGAACCAATGCGGCGCGAAATGCAGGTAGCGACTGATCGGGTTTGGGATCGGCTGAGTCTCGTAATGATAATAAAGACAGGTAAGATCGCGCCAGCACGGATCGCCCCGCAGCTTAATCAGGCCAGCCCCGATCATGATCCGAAAGCCGAGCCAGCGAAAAAGCCAGATTACAAGAAGAGGCGGCGGACGCTTCGGGAATGGCCGGAGATCGAGCAGCGGGCAAAGAAAAATCGACAAGAATCCGGTTTCGAGGAGCTGGGTCTCCCATCCATAGCCGTACCAAATCTGGCCGACATGCACGATCGACATGTAGATGATCCACAAAACGGCGAGGATGAGTGCGTTCGCGTAACCGGCGAGAACGACGAGCGACAAAGCAAAACCAATCCAGGAAGAGATCGAAAGGGCTTGATCGGAAAGGCCGAACCAAAACAGCGTCGGCAGCTGGATTGCCGCGGCCGCTCGAGAGCCGAGCTGTGATTCAATCGCCGTCAGAAAATGCCTTGCGGGTGTTAACCCATGCTCGCCGACTAACGGTACCAGCTGCTGGGCTGCCACAAGAAACGCGACCGCATAGACAAAGCCTAGCAATCGCAGAATGACGAAGCGCGTAACACAATAAGAATTACCGCCCGTGAAAACTTTGCCGAAGAACTCCTCATTCGTCATCGACTAAATCCGGCGCTGGATCGCCACTGTCGTGGGGATTGATCCGGGTTGGTTCGCTCTATAATGCCCGTAGTCGTTGTTACCCGAAAAACGTCTAACCCTCAACCCGCCTTCGCAGGGGCTACGGCGCGGCAGGCGCCCAACGGCCAAGATGCAATATCAGCTACTGCAGCCCGATGCGCTTGAGAATCGCGACAAAACGTGGGTCAGGGCGAAGTGAATCCCATCTCGGATCGACCTTTAGAAGCGTCACTCGCGGATCGCGCTCGTCACATGCAGTCTCCAGGGAGGACAACGCTTCGTTTTGATCATCTAAGGCGTTATAAACCAAGCCCACATTGGACGGGGGGATGTAACGTTGATTGGACAAGGCTTTCAATTCCTCCAGCACCGCACGAGCTTTGTCTTTATGGCCTGCTAACGCCTCGACGTATCCGATCGAGCCGATTGCCTCCGAGTTTCCGTGTGATAATTCTCTCGCTTTGGTGAACTCCGCGATAGCCTCTGAGTATTTTCGCTGCTGAATATAAACTCGGCCGAGCATGAGATGCGTGACCCAAAAATTGGGGTCGAGTTCGAGCGCCTTTTGTAATCGCGTCAGCGCTTCATCGTTGCGGCCGGCGTGATGTAAAATCATCCCCTCGAGCGCACGAATCAGAAGAAAGACCGGGTCCAGTTCTCGGGCGTGCGCGATCTCGGCGATCGCTTCCTGATGATGCCCCTGATCCGAAAGGATATGAGCGTAGGCGAAGTGGGACAGAGCAGAATTAGGATCTAACGCGAGGGCACGCTTCGCTTCCCTTTCCGCGGCCGCCCAGTCCCAATCGTACCAAATAAGACCGAACGACAACGCAGAATGGGCTTCGGCGAGAGAATCATCGAGCTCGATCGCCTTCATCGCAGCCGCCTTGGCCTGGGGCAGGCAATCCTTCGAGGGCGCGTCGGCATTCATAGCAAGTGCGCGATTCGCGGTCGCCAGTCCGGCGTAGGCCAGCGCGTAGCCTGGATCCAACTCAATCGCCTGTTGAAGAAAGCCGATGCCTTTCCGGATATCGGGCGGAGTTAATCTGCTCCAGTGATAACGTCCCGTAAGATAAAGTTGATAAGCCTCGACATTCTCGGTGTAACGTTTGGTCAAACGGTTCTTCTCTTCGCCGCTCAACCGTAGCGCCAACGCATCGGCCACTTTTTGCGAGATGGCGTCCTGCACCGCGAACACGTCGGTGAATTTCTCATCGAAGGTGTCTGCCCAAAGCGAAGCGCCGTCGGCGACGTTGATCAAGCGCGCGGTCACGCGAATGCGATCGGCCATTCTCTGAACGTTGCCTTCCAAGACGGCGTTGACTTGCAGTTCACGGCCAGCCTGCGTCGCATCCTGTTCCAGTGCCGTAAATTTACGCACTGCATTCAGGGACGAGACGATGATTTTCCGGCTGTTGCTCAGTTTTGCAATCAACGTGTCGGCCATTCCGAGCTCGAGCACCTGATCGCGATTTTCCGACGAGGATACCGGTTTAAACGGAAGGACTGCGATTCGTTTTTCGCCGGTCGCCCCACCGCGATTACTGGTGGATACCTGAGCAGCGCGATGAGCAAAGAACCAAAAACCGAAGGTTAGTACCAATGCGGTCGTAATCAGCGCCGCGTTTCGCAAATACTTGGAAGATTTCGCTCCAGCGATACGATTTTCTTTTTTGATTCGCTCCGGTGTTGCCCGATTGCCAATCTCGTCGGTGTAAAAGTTTATGACCTCGATCTTGGTGCCATGTTTCACTTCACACGTGCCGAGATCATGCAAATGGGGACGCCAACTCGCGTATTGTGCCAGATCGTCCGCCACTCGCTTAGAAAGAAGAATATGACCAGTGTCGCCGCAATCCATCACTCGTTGCGCAAGCGTGATCCCCGCGCCGGCAATGTTCGATCTGTCATTGACGTCGACGATTTCATCTACTGGGCCGCTATGAATGCCCATGCGCAAAGGAAGTTGTGGATGATTTCTTAATTCTTTGCTAATTTCTGCCGCACAGCGGACCGGCGCATCAGGCGTGGTGAAGAAGACCAATGCCATTCCGTCCCCGGTTGGGAGTCGGATCAACTTACCCGCCGCTTCGGCAAGATGCACTTGGTCGGTGTTGCGGACGATTTGATTGAGCTGACGCAGCATTTCGCTTTGCTCGTTGATCAGCAGTTTAGAGGAACCCACGATGTCGATGAACAAAACGTGCGCGATCTCGAGAGGACGCTCCGGCTTAGGTTCGGACATACGGTCCGAAAGGGTATACACCGAGGACTGCTCAACGCTAAGCGCCAAATAAAAAAGCTGCCAGGGGGGAGAATCGAACTCCCGACCAAGGGCTTATGAGTCCCCTGCTCTACCGCTGAGCTACCCTGGCTACCTACGTTTTTACCGCGTTTTTGATGCGCTTCCAAGTCCAACCAACCCCGAATGCTTTCGGGGCTGCTCTACCGCTGAGCTACCCTGGCGCGGCTGGCAAGCTTTCGCGCCGCACGGCAACTGTCAACGCGTCATTCTTTTGGCAAATACGCCGCCAAATCCTTCTTCGGTCCGCGTAT
Source organism: Verrucomicrobiota bacterium (assembly GCA_003217965.1). Classification (GTDB taxonomy): domain Bacteria; phylum Verrucomicrobiota; class Verrucomicrobiia; order Chthoniobacterales; family UBA10450; genus AV69. Next base: position 4,786 of record QHNB01000250.1, read on the forward strand.
TG
>QHNB01000251.1 GCA_003217965.1 Verrucomicrobiota bacterium
CAACGAAATCAAACGCGTGATCTCATGCCTGCGTCGCTTTTATGAATCCGAACCGCCGAGGCCGGAAATCGAAGCATGGGGGACGCCAGAAAAGCTGAAGATCAGTACGGACGAAAATTTTGCGCAGGTGAAACCTTTTGTGGGACAAACGATTTCATCGGTCGCTTTCGAAGCTATTCGCCATTTTACGAACGGCTTTTACGGCATGAATGGAAAACGATTTCATGAACGAATTCAGCAACACCGGATCCGCGATTGCCATGGTGATCTACACCTCGACCATATTCATCTTACTCCGAAAGCGACAACCATCTTCGATTGCATTGAATTCAACGACCGGTTCCGTTTCATCGATGTCGCCAGTGATCTTGCCTTTTTGGCGATGGATTTCGATTTTGAAGACAGAAGCGATTTAGCAAATCTGCTTCTGCAAACTGCGGCGCGTGACTTTCGAGATGATGAAATGCTAAGGGTCTCGGATTTCTACAAATGTTATCGGGCGTTTGTACGCGGAAAGGTTGAAAGCATTCAAGCGATCTCAACGGAAGCAGCGAAAGCCGAGGAGCACGCGAAACAAGCGACGCGCTATTTTTGCCTCGCGCTGCAGTATGCGGTAAGCGGCTCGGAGCGATTGGCGCTGGTCATAATGGGCCGAGTCGCAACCGGCAAAACGACTATCGCCCGCCAACTCGGCCGTGAATTGGACTGGCCGGTCTTTTCCTCCGACCGGATTCGCAAAATGCTGGCCCGCGTGCCGCCAACACAGCGGACTACACGAAAGCGGCGTGGCGAAGTGTACTCGGAGCGGATGACTGAACAGACTTACAAGGAGCTTTGGGCGGATGGCATTGCCGCACTTAAAGTCCACCGGGGCGTTATCTTGGACGCGACGTTCTCGCGTCAGGCAAATCGTGAATTTTTGCGTGAGCAATGCGCCAAGGCCGGCCCTCGTTTGCAGTTAGTGGAGCTCGATGTCGATCTCGGCGAGATCGAGCGCAGGCTCAAGGCGCGAGACCAGAGCGCCGGCGAAATCTCAGATGCTCGGTTTGATGATTTTGAAAAATTAACCGTTGCTTATGAGCCGCCGTCGGAGCTTTCGCCCGATCTCATCAAGGTTTCAGCAAACGATTTGGTTTCCGACACGGTGAAAGAAGTGCTGTTGCGGTTGTCTGAAAACAATTGCAGTAGAATCATCTCATAAACAGAATGGTCTGGACGCCGCGCTGCGGCGTCCGGCCAGCCCCATGTTCATATTCTGACGTGCGTGTATACGATTTCGAGACACAATTTTGACGATTTTTTGGCGAGATAGTTTTCCGCCACCAGAAGCCAGAATGACTTAGGTAATGCGCGTGGACATCCAATCCCGCAACCTGCGTAGCAGCGGCACGACCCAGCGCTACAATTTCGTCGTAGGAAATAAGTTCAGAAAAGTTTTGAGCAGTAGCCTGCCGGGGGATTGTTCAACAGGCTCAGAAAGTTCTCAGCCGATTCGCCGGCTGTCCATCTAACTGATAATAGAAATGAACTCCGATCCCACCGTATTGCGTCTATTTCTCTGCGGCGATGTGATGACCGGGCGCGGGATCGACCAGGTGCTGCCACATCCGGCAAATCCCGTCTTGCATGAACCGCATCTTCGCGACGCGCGTGAATATGTCGAACTGGCCGAGAAAACCCACGGCCCGATTCAGCGACGACCTGCGAGCTTCGATTACATCTGGGGCGAGGCGTTGCCAGAGCTGGAACGGGCAGGGGTTGATTTGAGAATCATCAATTTGGAAACCAGCATCACGTCCGCGGGGACGCCCTGGCCAGGCAAAAGAATTCATTACCGAATGCATCCGCGGAATATCGGTTCTCTCTCTGTCGCCAGAATCAACGCTTGTGCGCTGGCGAACAACCACATCTTAGACTGGGGACATGCGGGATTGTCTGACACACTCCGGACTTTAAATGCAGCAGGCATCGCACATGCGGGCGCGGGACACGATGCGGAAGAAGCAGCAACTCCCGCTGTGCTCGATGTGGTTGGCAAGGCACGTGTCCTTCTCTTCTCCTTTGGATCGGTTACTAGCGGCATTCCATTGGAATGGCGCGCCACCACTGTTTGCCCGGGAGTCAACCTCTTGGACGATCTTTCGAAACCGACTGCCGTGCGAATTGCGGCTCAGATGCGACGCGTCCAGCAGCCCGCTGATTTACTGATCGCGTCGATCCATTGGGGCGGGAACTGGGGCTATGATATTCCCTGCAAACAGATCGCGTTTGCCCATCGTTTGGTCGAGGAAGGTGTCACAATCGTGCATGGCCACTCCTCTCATCACGCGAAAACGGTCGAGGTCTTCAACGGTCACCTCATCCTTTATGGCTGCGGCGATTTCCTTACCGACTATGAAGGAATCAGCGGTTATGAGATGTTCGGAGGCGGGCTCGCATTGATGTACTTAGTCGAAATTGATTCATCTAGTGGCCACCTTCTCTCAACGCGACTGGTTCCCATGCAGATGCGACGCTTCCGACTGGAACGCACGTCGGCCACGGATGCACGTCGGCTTTGCAATCTCCTGAACATGCATGGAGCGCCATTCGGCATTCACGCGTGCCTGGATGAAGATAGCAGCATTACCCTCGAGTGGCAGTAATCGACTGATTACGCAAAAGCGATCCCAAACCGAAGCTAACAAAAGACATGAAGACTTGTCCTATCGGAATCAAAGCGTTTTGGTAACGAAGCGCTGAAACATTTGTTCCGCGCAATGCAACACGTGCTTAAAAAAGCCATCGAATATCAAGCCGATGGGAACCACATGCCAATGTCGTGCCTGCTGCCACATCGGGAACAGGCGGCAAATGCCCCGCTGCGGACCCGAATCAAATCGTCAAGAATTGGCAGGTGCATCGCGTGGTTTTGGCCACGGTGTGAGGCGCGCGTTGTGAACCAAAAACTTCTGCTCACAGGCCGTCCCGCCAGCGGCAAGACAACGTTGATCCAGCGTGTTGTAAACACGCTGCGCCAACGCGCCGGTGGTTTTTACACCGAGGAAATCCGGGACGGTGGGGCACGCACGCGCCGGATTCAAGATCGTGACGCTCGATCGCGATGAGATCGTGTTCGCCCATGGCGATTTTCAGACGGCCGAGCGCGTTGGAAAATACAGGATTGATCTCTCCGCGCTCGAAGCTGTCGG
>QHNB01000252.1 GCA_003217965.1 Verrucomicrobiota bacterium
CAGAGGGTCGCAAAAAATCGCTATTTACTCGGCGGGCGTATCGTTGAGACGGATTGGCGGCTCTTTTGCACCCTGATTCGTTTCGATGTCGTTTATTACATTCACTTCAAGTGCAGCCGCCGGCGCATTCTCGATTATCCGAATTTACAAGGATACCTGGCTGATTTGTATCAACACGATGGCATTGCCGAGACTGTCAATTTCGACCACATCAAACGGCACTATTACATAACTCATGCCGACATTAACCCGATGCGACTTGTTCCAATCGGACCCGAGCTGGATTTGATGCAGCCGCATGGTCGGGAAAAGCTTACCTAATACTCGTTGGCTCTTAGCTATGACCGAGCGGCCGCACCCGCACCGCGATGACGGGAATGTTCCACTTGTCGATGGTGAAGTGCGAACGAAGAGGAATAGGATCGATCTCCAGTCCCGCCTGGCGGAGACGTTCGATCGCGGGTCGCGGATCCACCTCCGGCTCTCGCGGCTGGGTCTTCCGAATAAGCAGGATGATCGGGCGATCGCTGACGGCTAATTCGGTACGGAGGTCGAGCAGGGTGGCAGGTCCTCCGGCGTCGAATGATTTGATTCGCTCGCCGACGTAATAGTCGACCATGGGCGTGCTGAACTCATAGGTTGCCAGTCGAGAAGGATCTACGTCTGGGAGGGAGCAGAGCTCGTGCACGAAAGAGCGCGGCGATGGTTCGCCGTAAAATCGATCTCCCAGGTGGCCGTACCACCACCATTGTCCAATCGCGAGCAGCATTACCACGCCAAGTGCTCCGAGCGCGAGCCGGCGCGGAGCGCGCACCGTAGATAGGATCGAGGCGAACCACCATCCGCCTAACATTGCTAACCCTGGCCACACCGGCGTGAGATAGCGGGGGACCGCTTTAGTCAAAACACTAAATGCGATGATCCCGCCGCCCACCCACGCGATCAATATCCAGAGCGCAGGCGTGACCTTGCCGTTACGGACGAGCCAAACGATGGCGACGATACCAGCGATCGACCCAAGCCCGGCACCATAAGTGACAGCCAGGATGTTATCCAATGGAGAATGAAGCACCAAAACACGCAGGTTATCCGAGGCCTCGTTCCTGACCGCAAACTGTGTCGCATCTACGCCGATTCTCGCTTCTACCATTCGTCCCCATCCGTAGAACGCGATCAATGGCAGACCGAGCACCACCAACAATTGCGTGCGGGCGTAGGTCCGAAGCACCGCCATTGCCCGTTTAGGCTCGGCCAATCGGATTAGCGTCGCGGCCACCACCGGCAGCATCATGGCGAGCAACAGTACTCCAATCACCGCGTCGGCATTCCATGTCCGATTTAGGCACGCGGCGAATCCAGCTGCGAATATTCCTATTATGGTGCTCGTCATCCAAACTCCGCGCCCGCTTCGGTTGTTCCATGCTTCGGCCAGCGCGATTCCGCCATAACCGGCGAGCGCAATCACGAGCAATCCTGGAGGTCCCTTGGCCAGCATCACTCCGCACCCAGCGAGCGTCGCGATGAAAATTGCGCCGATATTCGTCCGCTGCTCCTCGATTGAGGTTCGCCAGGCTGAATAGAGCGCGCCGACTGCTGCTACCGTGAATGGCACGAGCAGAATGTCGATCTCGCCGATCCGCGCGGAATGGACGTACAGAATTCCGGTCGCTAGGAATAAGGACGACCACCAGGCCGCGGACGCGCCGAGCATCCGGCGCGCGACCACATAGCTGGCTAGCACGCCGAGCCAGCCTGCAAGTGCAACTGTAAGTCGTAGGTCAAACTCGCTTGTCCGTGCACGCCGGAGCGAGGCGATGGCGAGCTGAGACCAATAGATCATGGGCGGCTTCGAGAGATACGGCTTGCCATAGACGGTTGGAACAATCCAATGCCCGTGGGTTTGCATCTCGCGAGCGACGAGGGCCCGCTCCGCCTCCTGCCAGTTACTCAAGCCGTGCGCGGTCAAACCTGCGGCGTAAGTCAGCCCGCAGATGAGAGTGAGGAAGATAAGATCGCGAAGCGCGGAACGCTGCATAAGAGCTGAGGGAATTGGCAAACTACAGGGCGGTACGAGTGACCGAGCAAATCAATTCATTTCATTCCGGCGCGCCGATCGGCTTCAGGGCGGCCCACATAATCGTCAGATCCTATCATTCCGAGTGACGGCGGGGAACGTCCGCCGTCTTGGCGGATAACGCGCGAGACGGCATAGGGGAACCCGCTGGTAGGGGCGGTTCGCCGAACCGCCTGGGCGACTGAGGTCAACTCGCGAAAGCTTTCGGAGTCAATCGCCCCTACCTCGGAAAAACAGAACGGGCGCAGTCTTCAAGATCTTGAAAGCGCAGCTAATGGGCAGTTCGCCCAGTTATTCTCGCGACCTAGCGGTCTGAGCAAGTCAGAGCTTGCGCCGTGGCGGGAGGAATTACAGCGTGTTCGGAAACGTTACAGCCACGCGGTTCTATGCTCACGATTAATTAATATAACTAGAACGACTGCGTCACGTTGCCACAACACTGTTACTTGGCCCGTTGATCAGCGCCTTCATCGAAAGCTACTATGATTAAAACAATCCTTCTTATTGCATGCGTTAGCGCGTCGCTAGCAATAGTCGGCCATGCGCAGAACTCCAGTACGAGCACTGTCCCGCCCACCGCTGGCACGAGCGCCACGTCCATGGAAAGCACGGGGACGGTCACGGAATACACGCCCGATAGCTCGCTTGTCCTCGACAGCGGTTCTGGCGAACCGGTCCACTTCATCTTCGGCAGAAATGTTACCTATGTGGGAGCGGATGGCCAGCCCGTTCAAGCTTCGGGATTGAGGAAGAATCTCCGGGTCCGCGTCCATTATCTCGTAGTCGGTGGCGACAAGGTGATCGATAAGGTGACGCTGACAGAGTAGAGGCCGCTTAACAGCGGTTAGCCGCCGCTAGCGTCATCAAATGCTTGGAGGACCTGCTCAGGCCGGGCGCGTACGGCCGCGTTCTCAGTCAAATTGACCCAGCGAATTGTCCCTGTTGCATCGATCAGAAATTCAGCCGGACGCGAAATATCGGCACCCTTGGGACCAGCACCAGGATGCAGCAAATCGTAGCGGCGCACTACTTGGGCCTTCGGATCGGCGAGGAATGGATAGGTAAACCCCATCTTCTGACAATGGCGTTTACTAACCTCCGGTGCATCGACGCTAATAGCGACGACTCGAAGTGCTCGGGTTTCAAACTCAGGAAGGCGCTGCTGGAAACTCCGCAACTCGGAGTTGCAC